>NZ_RZST01000351.1:0-5848 GCF_003997575.1 Mesorhizobium sp. M1A.F.Ca.IN.022.07.1.1 | reverse complement strand
CTTCAACAAGCTCAAGCATTTCAGACGCTTCGCCACACGCTTCGATCGTCGCGCCGGCCACTTCCTCGCCTTCATCCATCTCGCCGCAGCTATGTTATGGATGCGCTGAATGTCGATTCAGCCTAGCAAAGGCATGCGCGGCGCGCGGCGGTCCGGCGCTGGTGATCGGCTCCACCGGCTTAGATGGTTCCGAGCTGGAGACGATCGCCGACGCGGCGAAGACGATCGCGATCGTGCGCTCCGGCAGTTACTCGCTGGGTCTCAACATGCTGACCGGGCTGGTGGAGCAGGCGGCGCGGGCGCTTGGGGCTGACGATTGCGACATCGATATCCTGGAAGCGCACCACCGTTTCAAGGTCGATGCGCCGTCCGGAACGGCGCTGATGTTGGGCGAGGCGGCGGCGCGCGGACGCGGCGTCAGGCTGGACGAAGTGGCGCGGCGCGCTCGAAATGGGACTGTCGGCACACGCCCTGCCGGCGAGATCGGCTTCGCCGTGCTGCGCGGCGGCAGCATCATCGGCGAGCATTCCGTCAGCTTCCTCGCCGAGGGCGAGGCGCTGACGCTCTCGCACTCGGCTGGCGACCGCTCGATGTTTGCTCGCGGCGCCATCGCGGCGGCACTCTGGGTGGCCGGACAGTGTCCAGGCGAATACGGCATGCACGATGTGCTTGGCTTCGCCGCTTCGTGACCAGCGATAGCTGCGGAATTCGCTCTTTCGGCCGCTAAAATGACTGAAAGCCAGCTGAAAGCTTGGGCATGCCATGACATTTTTGCGGCGTTCGCCGCGGGATCGGTCCGGGAGCGGGCCGGCAAGGAGGAAATGCGGCGTGGCCTGGTGGCACGCCGCCCAGGTGGAGGAAGTTACGTGTCCGGTTTCATCTCGAAGTGCGTCTTGCGTTCGGCGGCGCTTTCGTTTGCCATCGTCGCCGCGGGCGCCACGGCGGCATCGGCTGCCGACAAGATCACTATCATCGTCGGCGGCATGGAAAAGCAGATCTACCTGCCGGCCGTGCTCACCCAGCAGCTCGGCTACTTCAAGGATGAGGGGCTCGATGTCGAGCTGGTCAACTCCCGCGCCGGCGTCGAGGCCGAGAATGAGTTGCTGGCCGGTGCCGTGCAGGGCGTCGTCGGCTTCTATGATCACACCGTCGACTTGCAGTCGAAGGGCAAATACATCCAGTCGATCGTCCAGTTCAGCCAGGCGCCGGGCGAGGTCGAGCTGGTTTCGGCCAAGCATCCGGAAATCAAATCGCCGGCCGACTTCAAGGGCGCCACGCTCGGCGTCACCGGTCTTGGCTCCTCGACCGATTTCCTGACGCAGTATCTCGCCGTGCGCAACGGCCTGAAGCCGGGCGACTACACGCTGCTGCCGGTGGGCGCCGGCAACACTTTCATCGCCGCCGTCAAGCAGGACCAGATCCAGGCCGGCATGACCACCGAGCCGACCATCGCCAAGCTGCTTCAGACCGGCGAGGCCAACGTGCTGGTCGATATGCGCACGCCCGAAAAGACCAGGGAAGCGCTGGGCGGCGACTATCCGGCGGCATCCTTCTATGTCCAGTCCGCCTGGATCGAGAGCCATAAGGACGAGGCGCAGAAGCTCGCCAACGCTTTCGTCAAGACGATGAAGTATATCGCCAGCCATTCGGCCGAAGAGATCGCGGACCAGATGCCGAAGGATTATTACGCCGGCAACAAGGACCTCTATGTGCAAGGGTTGGCCGGCGGCAAGGCGATGTTCACGCCTGACGGCCGCATGCCCGCCGATGGCCCGGAGACGGTGCTGAAGGTGCTGTCGACCTTCTCGAAGAGCCTGCAGGGCAAGCAGATCGACCTGTCGAAGACCTATACCACGGCATTCGTCGACGCCGCCAAGTAGCGCCGACAGGGAGCCGGGCCTGCCGGCTCGGTCGTTGAAGAACAACAAGTTGCGCCGCTTGCCTGAATCAATTCGGCAGCGGCGCCTTTCCGGATACCGAGGCGCGGCGGGCCCATGGGCTCGAGCCCCAGTCATCCTCGCACCATCGCTACAGGAGTGTGCCATGCAGTTGCAAACCATGGCGGCCGAGAAATTGTCTCCGGCCGCGCCGCCGGCTGATGCCGCGATCGCCATCGACGATGTGACGCTGCGCTTCGTCACCCCCGACGGCCACATGATGACGGCCATCCGCGATTTCACCATGACGGTGGCGCGCGGCGAGTTCGCCTGCGTCGTCGGGCCGACCGGCTGCGGCAAGTCGACGACGCTTAACCTCGTCACCGGGCTGCTCAGGCCGACGACCGGCAATGTCCGCGTCATGAGCAATCCCGTAACCGAGATCAGCCGCGACATCGGTTTCGTCTTCCAGGCAGACGCGCTGTTTCCGTGGCGCAGCGTCATCGACAACGTCGCCGCCGGCCCGCTCTATCGCGGCACGCCGAAGGCTCAAGCCTATGACCGGGCGCGCGACTGGATCGCCCGCGTCGGCCTTGCGCGTTTCGAGAAACACTATCCGCACCAGCTCTCTGGCGGCATGCGCAAACGGGTCGCGCTAGCGCAAACCTTCATCAACCAGCCAAAGATCCTGCTGATGGACGAGCCGTTCAGCGCGCTCGACATGCAGACCCGCACCGCCATGCAGGACGAGCTGCTCGGCCTCTGGTCGGAACTCAAATCCTCCGTCGTCTTCGTCACTCACGATCTCGAGGAGGCGGTGGCGCTGGCCGACAAGGTCTATGTGCTCACCGCCGGGCCGGGCACGGTGAAGAGCGTCTACCGCATCGACCTGCCGCGCCCGCGTGTCATGGCCGACATCCGCTACGATCAGAAATTCATCGAGATCGCCAAGGTGATCTGGAACGACCTGCGCGAGGAAGTGCAGCTCGGCCAGAGCCGCGGCCTGCAGACCGGCCATTGAAAGGAGACTTGCCATGACCGCCATCTCTCCAGCCTCTCACCAAGCCGCCCGCGCGACCTCGATCGTCGCCGCGGAAGCCCGGGCGAGGGCGCGGCTGCGCCGCCGCCATGCCTTGGTCATCGGCCTGCGGCTCGCCATCCTGATCGTCTTCCTCGCTCTTTGGGAACTTGGCGCCGATCTCGGCGTCATCGATCCGTTCTTCTTCTCAAGCCCCTCCGGCATCTGGGAGCAGATCTGGTCCTGGGTCACCGAGGGCACCTCGCAGGGGCCGCTCTGGCTGCAGATCTATGTGACGCTCGAGGAAACTTTCCTCGGCTTCGCCATCGGCGCCGTCGGCGGCATCGCCGCCGGCATCATCCTTGGCCGCAACAAGCTCCTGGCGGATGTCTTCTCGATCTACATCAAGATCGCCAACTCGGTGCCGCGCGTCGTGCTGGGCTCGGTCTTCATCATAGCGCTCGGCCTCGGCATGGCCTCCAAGGTGGCGCTGGCCGTCGTCATGGTGTTCTTCGTGGTCTTCGCCAACGCCTTCCAGGGCGTGCGCGAGGCCGACAGGGCGATGATCGCCAACGCCCAGATCCTCGGCGCCTCACCCTATCAGATCACCACCACAGTCATCATTCCCTCGGCCATGAGCTGGATCCTGGCGAGCCTGCATGTCAGCTTTGGCTTCGCGCTGGTCGGCGCCGTGGTCGGCGAGTTCCTCGGCGCCAAGCAGGGCATGGGCTTGCTGATCTCGACCGCCCAGGGCGCGTTCAACGCCAATGGCGTCTTCGCCGCCATGATTATCCTGGCGGTGATGGCGCTGGTGGTGGAGTTCATCATCACCCGTTTCGAGAACTACGTCGTCAAATGGCGTCCGGCGCCGTTCAACGAGCAGGGGGCCTGACCGCTCCAGTCGGCCTGTCCTGGGGCGCGGCGAGCGGCAGCCGGACCTCGACCCTGAGCCCGCTGCCGGCGGCCCCGCCAAGCGCAACGCTGCCGCCGGCATTCTCGACCACCTCGCGTACGATCGCGAGTCCGAGCCCGCTGCCTTCCTCGGCAGCACCGGCAATGCGGTAGAAGCGCTCGAAGACCTGCTCGCGCTCTTCGGCCGGAATGCCGGGACCGGTGTCGGTGACCGTCAGCACGCCCTCGCGACCGATCGCGGCCAGCTGGACGGTCACCGTGCCGCCGGCTGGCGTGTAGCGCAGCGCGTTGTCGACCAGGTTGACGATCATCTCGCGCAGCATGGTGCCGTCGCCGATGACGGGAACAGGTCCGGCTTCCTCGAGCCCAAGATCGATGTTGCGCTCGACGGCCTTCGGCGCATGTGTTTCCAGCACCTCGCGGGCGGCTTCGGTGAGGTCGATGCGGTCGGCACGCGGCCGGCGGCTGCCCGGCTCGGCGCGCGACAGCGTGAGCAGCTGTTCGGCCAGCCGCGCCAGCCGGCCGGAGCCTGCCTGTAGGGCCACCAGCGCCTCCTCGCGCCGGTCGGCGGCGCTTTCGCGCAGCACATAGCTCGCCTGTGTCGACATGAGCGCCAGCGGCGTACGCAGCTGGTGCGCGGCATTGGCGATGAAGCGGCGCTGCGCCGCCATCTGCGCCCGCACGCGCTCCATATAGGCGTTGAGCGCGTCGATCAGCGGCCGGATCTCGCTTTGCGCGCCCGGCACCTCGACCGGGTCGAGATCGCTGCGATCCGGCGAGCGCACCGTATCGCGCAGGCGCATCAGCGGCGCCAGCCCGCGGCGCAGGCCAAGCAGCACGAAGAGGCCGGCGATCGCCACCAGCGCCAGCTGCTGGGCAAAGGCGCTGAACCACAGCCGCTGCACCATCGCGTCATGGCCGGCGAGCGTGACGCCCACCGTGACCCTGATCGGCGAATCCGTGCCGGCGCCGATCACGGCATGGCTGAGCGTTGTCAGACGCAGCCGACGATCGCGATAGGAAGCCTCGATGCTGCCGCTCTGCGACGCCTGGGGGAGGTCGGGATATCCGGTCAGCAGCCGGCCGTTGGCGGTCTCGACCCGGTAGTAGACGCTGTCGCGGTCGCCGGTGTCGAACATCTCGATCGCCGCCGGCGGAATGGTGGCGTCGAGCACGCCTTCGGCCATCGCCACCCGCTCGGCGATCGCGCGCGCCGAGCCGACCAGCATCCGGTCGGTGACCAGATCTGCCGTCGCCAGCGCGTTGCGCTGGCTGGTCCACAGATTGACCGTCACCAGCGCGGTCAGCGGCAGCACCACCCAGGCCAGCAATTGCAGGCGGAGGCTGCTAATTTTCATGGCCCTAATCTTCATGGCGGAGCAGATAGCCAAGGCCGCGCAAGGTGGCGATCTGCACGCGCGAGCCTTCCAGCTTCTTGCGCAGCCGATGCACGTAGATCTCGATGGCGCTGGGATCGGCGTCGGTGTCGAAGTCGTAGATCGCCGTCGAGAGTGCCGCCTTGCTCACCGTGCGCCCCGCCTTGACTACCAGCTGTTCCAGCACCGCATGTTCGCGCGGCGTCAGCGAAAGCGCCGCGCCGCCGAGCGAGAACAGCCTTGTGTTGGTGTCGAAGACGAGGTCGCCGCAGGAGATGACGGGCGCTGTCCGGTCGTTGGCACGGCGCAGCTGCACGCGGATGCGCGCTTCCAGTTCCTCGATCTGGAAGGGTTTAGCCAGATAGTCGTCGGCGCCCTCGTTGAGGCCCTTCACCCGGCCGTCGAGACTGGCGTTGGCGGTGAGCACGATGACCGGCACCGGGTTGCCGCGTGCCCTCAGCCGCTTCAGCACCTCCATCCCGCCCATGCGCGGCAGGGCGAGGTCGAGGATGATCAGCGCATGGTCGCCGGCCGCCAGCGCATGCTCGACGTCCTCGCCGTCATGTACCACGTCGACGACGTAGCTCGCCTGGCGCAGCGTCTTGCTCAGCCAATCGGCCAGTTCGCGATTGTCTTCGACAAGCAGGAGCCGCATCGTCCATCGC
>NZ_RZST01000350.1:0-5872 GCF_003997575.1 Mesorhizobium sp. M1A.F.Ca.IN.022.07.1.1 | reverse complement strand
CCAGGCCAAGCTCGGCGAGATCTTTCCCGACCACGGCATCGCGGCGGACGACATTGCCGGCGATCTGTCGATCGGCCGCCGCCAGATGGTCGAGGTGGCGCGCGCCTTCACGCTGACCCGCGAGCCGCTGCAGCTGGTCATCCTCGACGAGCCGACCTCGTCGCTCGATGCGCACACGGCCGGCCAGCTGCTTTCATTCGTGCGCCGCTTCGTCGCCGCGGGCGGCAGCTGCATCCTGATCTCCCATGTGCTGGGCGAGGTGCTGCAGAATGCCGACCGCATCGTGGTGATGCGCGACGGCAAGGTGGTCGCCGCCGACGCCGCAAGCGCGTTCGACCGGGACAAGCTGGTCGCCGCGATGGGCGGCGCCGGGGAACATCAGAAGGCCGCAGCCGAGACCCGCAAGGTCGCGGTCGGGGCGCTCAGGGTGCGGGCGCGCCCGGCGCGGCAGCAGGATGGCAAGGAGCTTGTCGCCCGGGCGGGCGAGATCATCGGCCTTGCCGGACTCGCGGGGCATGGCCAGACGGACCTGCTGCTCGCGATCTTCTCGGCCGCCTCGCGCGCCAGGGCCGGCATCGAAGTGACGGCGCCGGTGGCGCTGGTCGCCGGCGACCGCCAGGCGGACGGCATCTTCGCCCAATGGTCGATCGCCCAGAACATCGGCATCCGCTCGCTTCAGCGCCTGCGCGACGGCCTGTTGATCTCGCCGCAGCGCGAGGCGGAGCTGGCCGAATTCTGGAAGAAGAAGATCGGCATCCGCACGCCGGACATGAACAACAACATCTATTCGCTGTCGGGCGGCAATCAGCAGAAGGCGCTGTTTGCGCGCGCGCTCGGCTCCGATGCCGAGATCGTGCTGATGGACGATCCGATGCGCGGCGTCGACATCGGCACCAAGCTCGAAGTCTACGACCTCGTGCGCGAGGAGGCCGGAAAGGGCCGCACCTTCCTCTGGTACACGACCGAAACCGAAGAGCTCGACAATTGCGACCATGTCTATGTCTTCAAGAACGGCCGCATCGTCGCCAATCTTGGGCGCGACGAACTGACGGAGGAGAAGATCATCCAGTCCTCGTTCGGCGACACGGCCTGAGATGACGGCGATCGCTCCCGGCACGCTCCCCAAATCCTCTCGCGGCAGCGCGGCCCGCGCACGCATGCTGCGCAGCCTGCTGCCGGCGCTGTCGCTGGCGCTGGTGTTGATGGCCATCGCCTGGCTCAACCCGCGCGCCATCAGCTATTTCGGCTTCAACCTGATGCTGAACTTGGCGATCCCGATCGCGCTGGCGACGATCGCGCAGATGTTCGTCATCGCCGGCAATGAGCTCGATCTGTCGATCGGCACTTTCGTCGGCTTTGTCGGCTGCGTCACCGCCACCTGGCTCAGGGATGCGCCGCTCATCGGTGTCGCTGTGCTGCTCGGTTCAATCGGCGTCTACGCGCTGCTCGGCGCGCTGATCCATCTGCGCAACCTGCCCTCGATCGTGGTGACGCTCGGCATGAGCTTCGTCTGGCAGGGGCTGGCTATCCTTATCCTGCCGAAGCCGGGCGGCAAGGCTCCGGACTGGCTGCTGGCGATCATGTCTTTCAAGCCGCCCTATATCCCGTTCCCTATCCTGGCGGCATTGCTCATCGCGGCGATCGTGCATTTTGGCCTGATGCGCACTTCATATGGCGTCATCCTGCGCGGTTCCGGCGGCAATGCCGCGGCGCTCAGGCGCGCCGGCTGGTCGCTGCTCAAGACAAAGATCGTGCTCTTCGCGTTGACCGGCCTGTTCGGCGTGCTTTCCGGCATGGCGCTGATCGGCATCACCACTTCGGCCGACGCCAATATCGGCAACGGCTACACGCTGCTTTCGATTGCCGGCGTCATCCTTGGCGGCGGCGAGTTCGTCGGCGGCCGGGTGTCGCCGATCGGCGCGGTCATCGGCGCGCTGACGCTGGCTTTGGCCGCCTCGCCGCTCTTGACCTTCACGCACATCCCGCCCGATTGGCAAGTGGCCGCCAATGGCGCGATCCTGATCATCGTGCTGGCGGCCCGGGTGCTGATCAGCCGCAGGGAGAGGTGAACGATGACCTCGGTCCGGATGCTGCTTGAAAAACCCTGGCTCTGGTCCTTCGTCGGCGCCGTTCTCGTGTGGGTGGCAACCGTCGCCTTCACCGGCGGCTATGGCGCCGGCGGCATGGTCACGGCGGCACTTTCGCTTGCCGTCTTCACCGTCATCGTCGGCGTCGGCCAGATGTTCGTCATCACGCTCGGCCCCGGCAATGTCGACCTGTCGCTGCCCGCCAATATCGGACTGGCGAGCGCGGTGGCGATGAAGGTTATGGGCGGCAGCGATTCGATGATCGTCGTCGGGCTGTTGGCGGCGCTCGCCTGCGGCGCGGCGATCGGCGCCATCAACTATCTGCTGATCTGGGCGCTCAGGATTCCGCCGATCATCGCGACGCTGTCGGCGAGCTTCATCATCCAGTCGGTCGACATCAGCTACGGGCGCGGCCTGCAGATCAAGCCGCCGCCGGGCTTTGCCGATTTTACCAACTGGCAGGTGCTGGGGATCCCGGTGCTGGCGATGCTGACGGTGGTCTTCACCATCGCCGCGGCGCTGGCGCTGCAGCGCATGATCTATGGCCGCTCGGTGCTGGCGATCGGGCAGAACATCCGCGCCGCCTGGCTGGCCGGCGTCAATGTCGGCCGCATCCGCTTCCTCACCTACACGCTTTGCGGCGCGCTCGGTGGCATCGACGGCGCGCTGCTTGCCGGCTATTTCCGCGGCGCCAATGTCGATATCGGCAATGAATATCTGCTCGCCTCCATCGCGGTCGTCGTCATCGGCGGCACCTCGGTCGCCGGCGGCAAGGCCAACGTGCCCGGCGTCTGGGGCGCCGGCCTGTTCCTGGTGCTTTTGCTCACCATGCTCAACACCTTCGGCGTCAGCGCCGGCGTGCGGCTGGTGCTGACCGGGCTGATCATCGTCGGGGTGATCACGGCGGCGGGTGGCGAGAAGGCTGTGCGGTGACAAGTCGCGAGGAGGGGGTCGCTCTGCGGGGTCTCTCCAGCCAAATTTGACCATGTGGACAAAGGTCGGGCGTCGTTCCATAGTCCTCCCGTCTGACATGTTTTGAACGGCCGGCTCGACACGGTCGTCGAGCAGAGGGGATTTCAATGGAAAACGATCATCGCAAAACGCAACGCGCCGGCCTGTCGCGGCGCAATGTGCTGGAACTCGGCGCCCTCGGGCTGACCGCGGCGGCGCTGCCCGGCGTGGCCTTCGCCAAGGACAAGAAGCTGAAGGTGGCGGCGATCTTCGCGACGCCGATCGAGGAGCCCTGGGACAACCAGATCCATGTCGCCCTGCAGAAGGCCGAGAAGGAGCTGGGCATCGAATACAAATGGTCGGAGAAGGTGCAGACCGCCGACTTCAGCCGCGTGATGCGCGAATATGCGCAAGGCGGCTACCAGTTGGTGCTGGGCGACGCCTTCGCCGCCGAGCGCGAATCGCGGCGCACGGCAAAACAGTTCCCGAAGACGGCCTGGCTGTTCGGCTCCGGCGCCGGGCCGGCCGAACCCAATTTCGGCGTCTTCGACAACTGGATCCACGAGCCGGCCTATCTCTCCGGGCTGATCGCCGGGAAGATGTCGAAGTCGGGCACGATCGGCGCTGTCGCGGCAATGGGCATTCCGGAAGTGAACCGGCTGGTCAACGCCTTCTTCGCCGGCGCCAAGGAGGTCAATCCAAACATCAAGCGGAAGGTCGCCTTCATCGGCTCCTTCTTCGATCCGCCGAAGGCCAAGGAGGCCGCGATCGCGCAGATCGATGCCGGCGTCGACGTCATCTATGCCGAGCGTTTCGGCGTCATCGAGGCGGCGGTCGAAAAGAAGATCTACGCCATCTCCAACATGTCCGATCAGTCGAGCCTCGGACCCGACACGGTGATCACCGGCCCGGTATGGAATATGTATCCGACGGTCGAGCAGGCGATCAAGCTGGTCAAGGCGGGCGTCTTCACCGCGCAGGACTATGGCGACTTCTCGCGCATGGCCAAGGGCGGCTCCGATCTCGCGCCCTATCACAAGTTCGAGAAGACGCTGCCGGCCGAGGTCAAGGACCTGGTCGCCAAGAAGAGAGCCGAGATCCTGGAAGGCAATTTCCGCGTCGACGTCGACGAGAACACGCCGGTGTCGGATTGACCAGTCCCCCCCCCCCTCGAGGGGAGGGGTGCCGGGCGAGGCGAGGCGGGAGGGGTCGTCTCAACCGCTCGACCTTGACGACTGAAGATGGAGCGCGTCGCGGGCGACCCCACCCGGCCCTGCAGGCCACCCTCCCCTCGAGGGGGAGGGATATTAGGAGCATCCTTGCCCGTCCCACTGATCGAAATGCGCGGCATCACCAAGAGCTTCGGCGCCGTCAAGGCGAACGAGGGCGTAGATCTCAGCGTCGCCCCCGGCGAGATCCTTGGCCTGCTCGGCGAGAACGGCGCCGGCAAGACGACGCTCATGAACGTGCTGTTCGGCGCTTATGCGCCGGATGCGGGCGAGGTCCTGGTCGAGGGCAGGCCGGTCGCCATCCACAATTCGGCCGATGCACTCGCGGCCGGCATCGGCATGGTGCATCAGCATTTTCATCTGGCGCCGCGGCTGACGGTGCTGGAAAACCTCTTGATCGGCATTGCCGGCAAGTCCGGCCGCATCGACCGCACGGGCGGGCTGGCGCGGCTGAAGGAGATCGGCCGCCAACATGGCTTACATCTCGATCCCGGCCTGCCGGTCTCGGCGCTCTCGATCGGCGAGCAGCAGCGGCTGGAAATCATCAAGGCGCTGTTTCGCGGCGCCAGGCTCCTGATCCTCGACGAGCCGACGGCGGTGCTGGCGCCCAGCGAGGTCGATGGCCTCTTCGCCGCGCTGCGCTCGATGGCGGCGCAAGGGCTCGGCATCATCTTCATCTCGCACAAGCTCAACGAAGTCAGGGCGCTCACGCATCGTTGCGTCGTGCTTCGGCATGGCAAGGTCGCCGGCCGCGTCGATCATCCGGCAGGAACCACCTCGGCCGAGATGGCCAAGCTGATGTGCGGCCACGAAATCATGCCGCCGATCAAGGAGGTCTCGACGCCGGGCGCGCCCGTGCTGACGCTCGACGGCGTTTCCACCTCAGGTCATGGCGGCACGCCGCTGCGCGAGGTCTCGCTCTTTGTCCGCGCCGGCGAGATCCTCGGCGTTGCCGGCGTCTCCGGCAATGGCCAGCGGGCGCTGGCTGATGTGATCTCCGGCATGCTGTCGCCGAGTGCCGGTTCGATGACGATAGCCGGCAAAGCAGTTGCACAATTTTCGCCGCGGGCGCTGCAGGCGCTCGGACTCGGCCGCATCCCGGAAGACCGGATGACGACCGGGCTGGTCACCAACCTGCCTTTAGCCGACTCCATGGTGCTGCCCCGCATCGGCACCGAGGCCTTCAGCCGCATGGGGCTGCTCGATCCGGTGGCGATCCGCGCCTTCGCCGAAGCGCAGATCAAGGCATATGACATACGCTGTCCCGGGCCCATGACGCGCGCCGGCGCGCTTTCCGGCGGCAATCTGCAGAAGGCGCTTTTGGCGCGCGAGCTCGCCTTCGACCCGAAGGTGCTGATCGTTTCGCAGCCGACGCGCGGCCTCGACATCGGCGCTGCACGGTTCATCCACGAAAAATTCCTGGCCATGCGGGCGAAGGGTTGCGGGATCATCGTGATTGGCGAGGATCTCGAGGAATTGCTGATGCTCTGCGACCGCATCACGGTGATGTATGAGGGTCGCATCGCCGGCACGCTTTCCGGCCCGGAGGCCACCGTCGCGAGGCTTGGGCTGCTGATGACCGGCGCGGAGGGGAGGGCGTAGAGC
>NZ_RZST01000034.1:0-27278 GCF_003997575.1 Mesorhizobium sp. M1A.F.Ca.IN.022.07.1.1 | reverse complement strand
GGATGGTTGATGCGCGTGTTCTCGGCGACGCTGAGGTTTGGGCAGAGCGACAGCTCCTGGAACACGCAGCGTATGCCGAGCTCGAGCGCGCGCGCCACGGAATAGCTCGCTTCCTGGTTGCCACGCACCGCGATCTGCCCGCCATCGGGCCGCAGCGTGCCCGCAACCATATGCATCAGCGTCGACTTGCCGGCGCCGTTGTGCCCGACCAGCCCGACGCATTCGCCGGCGCCGACATGGAAGTCGACGCCGTTGAGCGCGCGGACGGCGCCGAAGTGCTTTTCGGCGCCGTCCAGCCTGACGATGTCTGCAATAGCCTGGAGCATCCTCAACGATATCCGGTCGGCGATGCGGCTGGCAATGTCGCGCCGCTATTGCTTGATGTTGGCCTTGATGGCCGCGATCGCGTCTTCCTGGGTGTATTCGTGGGTAGCGACGCCGCCTTCCTTGATCTTCGGCAGCGCGGCCTCGAAATTGTCCTGGGTGAAGGCGAGATACGGCACCAGCAGATCGTGCGGCACGTCCTTGCGGCCGTCGAGCACCTGCTGCGCTACCCAGAAGGCGAGCGTCGACACGCCGGGCGCGATCGAGGCCGACCAGGTCTGGTAGCCGTCCTTGTCCTTCTGCTCCTTCCACCACTTCAGCTCGTCCTGACGGTTGCCCATGATGATGGTCGGACGCGGCTTGCCGGCGGCGGCGAACGCTTGCGCGGCGCCGTAGCCGTCGCCGCCCTGGTCGACGACGCCGACGATCTCCGGCAGCGACGGCAGGATGGTCGCCACCGCCTTCTGCGCCGTGGTCTGGTCCCAGTCGCCGGTCACGGAGCCGACGATCTTGAACTCGGGATGGGCGGCGACGCCTTCGAGGATACCGGCATGGATGGCATCGTCGATCGAGGTGCCTGCCAGCCCGCGGATTTCCAGCAAATTGCCGCCCTTCGGCTGGAACTTGGCCATCTGCTCGACTTCCTGCCTACCCATGTCCTTGAAGTCGACGACGACGCGGTAGGCGCAAGGCTCGGTCACGATGCCGTCGAAGGAAACGACGACGATGCCGGCGTCGCAGGCCTGCTTGATGGCGCCGTTCAGCGCATCCGGCGAGGCGGCGTTGATGACGATGGCGTCATAGCCCTGCAGGATCAGGTTCTGCACCTGCGCGGCTTGCGTCGGCACTTCCTTGTCGGCGGTGGTGAAGACATCCGCCGCCGCCACGACCTTGTCCTCGACCGCTTTCTTGGTGACGATGGCGTAGCTGTCGAGCATCGCCTGGCGCCACGAATTGCCGGCATAATTGTTGGAGAAGGCGATCTTCTTGCCGCTCGTGTCGGCAAGCGCGGTGCCCGAGGCGAGCATGGCTGCAAAGGCGCTCAAGACCAGTAGTTTCTTCATGTCATTATCCTCCCAGATGTGTTGACTGCTGCACTTCCCACCGGCCCCTGCGGGCCGGCTTCACTCCCATCCGATCTGAGCGCGAACGGTCCCGCTCAAAACAGCCTCAATCCCGGCACCCGTACCCTCAGCCGGTAGAGCGACGTCGACGCGGCGATGTAGAGGCTCCGCAGGTCCTCGTCGCCGAAGGTGAAATTGGCACAATCTTCCGGCGTCGCGATGACGCCGAGGAGATCGCCCGACGCGTCAAAGACATGGATGCCGCCCGGGCCGGTGCAATAGAGGTTGCCGCGGCTGTCGATCTTCATCCCATCCGGCGCGCCTGGCGCATCGCCCTCGGTCACAGCCCATACGGCGCCGCCATTGAGGTCACCATTGGATTCGACGCCGAACACACGGATGTGGCCACGCGTGGTATCGTTGACGAAGAGCCGCGATTCATCGAGCGAGAAGCAGAGCCCGTTGGGCTGCGCGAAATCGTCGGCAAGCAACGTCAGCCCGGCGCCGTCGCCGTCGATCCGGTAGACACCCTGGTAGGACAGTTCCTGCGGCCTCGGCACGCCGTAAAATTCCGCTCGGCCGTAGGTCGGATCGGTGAAATAGATCGAGCCTCCAGTAGCAACGACAATGTCGTTCGGGCTGTTGAGCTGCTTGCCCTGGTAATGCGTGGCGAGAACGGTCGTGGTGCCGCCCGGCTCGGCGCGGGTAACGCGGCTGCTGGCGTGCTCGCAGGTCACCAGCCGCCCCTGCCGGTCGAGCGTGTTGCCGTTGGCCATGTGGCTCGGGTCGCGGAACGCCGCGATTTCGCCGGAAGCGCTGCGCCGGTACATGCGGCTTTGCGGAATATCGGAAAAGACCAGCCATTTCTCATAGGGATGCCACACCGGACCTTCGATGAAGCCGTAGCCGGTGGCGAGCCGCTCCATCGCCGCATTGCCGACGACGTCATCAAAGCCGGAATGACGGGCGCGCGCCGGGATCGACATCACGGGCTCTTGGGTTCCCGCACCGGCTTGCCGGCGACGAACCAGTCGCTGCCCGGCACGTCCTCGATCACCACCCAGATCGCGTCCATGGGCAGTCCGGCGACCTCGCTGATCGCCTCGGTGACCCGGCGAGAGATCTCGTTCTTGCGCTTTTGCGAATGACCCTCGAGTATCCGTATGCTGACGAACGGCATGAGCGCTTCCCCGGGATTTTTGTTTTTGTAGGACAAAAGCTAGTCGGGACGCGGACCGGGCGATAGCGGTCTAAGCGCAGCACCGACTGTGGTTTTGCACAGTCGGCACCGGCATCCACGGCTGCAGACAGGAGAACCATGGATGGCAGAGAGATGCGGCAGGCCGATCGTGCGGATTGCGGAACTGGAGATCGAGGCATCCCAGCTCGAAAGCTTCAGGGCCTTGCTCGCCGAAGAGATCGAGGCCTCGGTGCAGAACGAGCCTGGCGTGTTGTTCCTGCACGCGGTCTCGATAAAGGGTTCGCCCGAAACGGTGCGCGTCATCGAATGCTATGTCGATCATTCCGCATACCAAGCTCACCTGACCGCGCCGCACTTTCTCAAATACAAGGCGCGGACGGCTGATATGGTCAGGTCGCTTCGATTGATCGAGACCGAGCCGATCGTTCTGAGGGCCAAGAGCAATCAGCATTCAAGCTGAGCCTGTTCGCCCATCGCGGGGCTTACTGCTCCTGCAACGGCGTTGCCTGCGCGAGCCAGGCGTCGAGTTGCTCCTGCTCGCGCCGCAGCGCATCGATGTTGATCAGGCCTCGGGCCATGGCCAGATAGATCGCGCGGGTGCGCGAATTGAACACCGACGCCTCGCCAGCACCCTCCTCCGGCGGCACTATTCCGAGCTTCTCGTAGACATGCTTGATGCGGCTCTGCGCGCCGCGGATCGACAGGCCGCGCCGCGCCGCGATCGCTCGGTCGGTGAGGCCGAGCGCGATGTCGATCAGGCTTTCATATTCGCCGTCGGTGATGCCCTCGAACCGGTCCTGGACGCGGTGCTGGATGCCGCGGATCTCGCGGTCGATGATGCAATGCCCCTCGCGGAACACGCCGCGCAGCGCCGAGCGCATGCCTTCTTCCGTCGCCGATTTCAGCACATAGCCATAGACCGATCCCGGCGGCACGATGCGGGCCACGCCGCGCACATAGGCCTCGTCGGCGAAGTTCGACCAGAACAGGATATGCGTGCCGGCGCGCTGGCTCCAGATGGCGCGCGCCACCTCGATCCCGGTCGCCTTGGGCAGTTGCAAGTCGAGCACGACATGCGGCGGCTGCCGTTCCGCCGCAAGATTGATGGCGTCCTCGCCGTCGCCGGCTTCGATCACCTCGACATCGCCGGGCCACAATTGCTCGACGGTCCGCCGCGCGAAGGTGCGATGCAGCCCGTCATTTTCGGCGATCATGACCAGCATCAGACTGCCTCCGCCACCGGCTGAGCTTCGGTTATCGCGGTGCCGCACGCCGCCGCCTCGGCCTCGGCGGACTCGCGATCGATCTCGATCACGACCCTGGTGCCGCCCTTGCGGTCGGCCGGCTCGAAACGCAGCCGCGCCCCGACAAGGGCCGCTCGCGTGTGCATGTGGCCGATGCCGCCTTGAGCGGCGGGATCGATCGAGCCGCAGCCATGCCCGTCGTCGGTGACGGTCACGTTGAATGTGGTTGCCGTCGACGCCAGCTGCACCTCGATGCGGCTTGGCGCGGCATGACGGACCGCATTGTTGATGGCTTCCTGCACGATGCGATAGAGCGCGGTGCGAAGCGTTTCCGACAGGCCGTCGGCGCTGCCGTCGCTGGTGTCGGCGATGCGCACCGCGATCGGCGGCTTGGCCCTGGCAACGCTGCGGTTGAGATGTGCCTCGACCGCGTCGCGCAGCCCGAACAGTTCCAGGACGCTCGGCCGCATGTCGTCGACGATGTGGCGCAGCTCCGCCAGGCAGCCCGCCACCTCCTGCTCGAGATCGGCAAGCTGGGCCGTCCGCGCCACGCCCCGGCTGCGGAAAGCTGAAACCTGTCGTGCTATGCGGGCCAGGTCGGCGAGCGTCTGGTCGTGCAGGTCCATGGCCATGCGGCGCCGCTCGCGCTCCATGCCCTCGGTCAGTTGCGAGGCGCCGACTCTCAGCAGTTCCGCCCGGTTGCGCGCCTCGCTTTCGGCGAGCATGGCGCGGCGCGCTTCCTCTGTCTGGATCAGCGCGAACATATAGGGCCCGATGAGGTCGGCGCATTGCTGAGCGACCTCGACGTCCTCTTGCGAGTAGCAGCCGGCCTTGTGCCGGCTGATGTTGAGCGCGCCGATCACGCTGCCGCGTGCCCGCAGCGGCACGATGATGCGGCTGCGCAGCTTGGCGGCGAAGATCGGTCCGTCGAACGCTCCCTCGAAGTGGAATCGGTCGTCGAGAAGCGCGTTGTCGGTCAGAAGATAAGGCGTGTCGCCCCACAGCACGCGCCGGATCGGGCTGCCCTCGACCGGATGCTGCGCCAGATCGCTCCAGCTGGTATGGAAGCCGGCCTCGTAGCAGGCATGCATGCGCCCATCGAGCGACAACACCGCCAGATCGATATGGTCGTGCGGGATGAGCGTGCCGATTTCGATCGCTGTCGCCCGGAACGCTGAGCCCGGATCGATATGGCCGGCGAGCGCCCGCGAGATCGCGAGCAGCCGATCGATCAGCTGGGGAGATACCTCCGACATGTCTCCTCCCTGTCCCCCTGATGAATGCCGTGGAACGACAGCCAAGCTGCGCCGCGCGGCCTCGATCCTGTTTCCGCAGTTCCTCCCTGCCCGAGAAATAGTGAGCGCTTGACGGCGCCGCTGTCAACGATGGGTCAAGCGACCCGAGCCCGATCAACTTCGGGTGCGGCGATTGAAAAGCCGCCGGCTCCTGGTCTAGGAACGGCCGCAGGAGGCCAATTGATGGCAGTGACGCCGACCGTTGCTCAGGGCGCCCCGGGAATTCCCGCGCGCTGGACGTCAAGCGCCAAGAGCGGCGTCGGCACCGGGCTTTCAGCGAACAGCCTGCTTTGGTTCACCATCAGTCACGGCATATTGAACGAGGTCTATTATCCCCGCCTCGACAGCGCCTGCACGCGCGACCTGGGGCTGATCATTACCGGTCCCGATGGCTATTTCTCGGAAGAGAAACGCGATGCCGCCCATCTTGTCGAGCCATTCGAAGCCGGCGTCCCCGGCTATCGCCTGGTCAACACGGCGGTCAATGGCTCCTATCGGATTGAAAAGCGCATTGTTACGGATTCGAAACGGCCCGTTCTGCTGCAGGAAATTACATTCGCGGCGCTCAAAGGCTCAGCCTCGGACTACCAGGTCTACGCGCTGCTCGCGCCGCATCTCGTCAATCGCGGCATGGGCAACACCGCCTGGCTCGGCGAGCACAAGGGGCAGCGTATCCTCTTTGCGTCAGGCCGCGGCGTCTCGCTCGCGCTTGCCGCCTCGCTGCCCTGTGGCGCCTGCTCGGCCGGCTATGTCGGTTTCTCCGACGGCTGGCAGCAGCTGCGGAATGGCGGCGCGCTCGATCCTGCCGCTGAGCGCGCGGAGGATGGCAATGTGGCGCTGACCGGCGAGATCGGCTTCTCGACAGGCAAGGGCACCGCATTGCTGGCGCTCGGCTTCGGCGCCTCGCCGGAAGAGGCGGCGGAGGCCGCGCTGGCCAGCCTGAAGGACGGTTTCGATGCGGCCGCCGAAACCTATGCCGCCAGTTGGCGGAATTTCCAGTCCGGCCTGGAGACGCTCGACAGGCAAGCCGCCTCCGGCTTGAACACCTACCGCGTCAGTACCGCCGTCCTTGCCTCGCATCTGTCGATCGCCAGGCCTGGAGCCGCAGTCGCCAGTCTTTCGATCCCCTGGGGCTTCAACAAGGGCGACGACGATCTCGGCGGCTACCATCTGGTCTGGCCGCGCGACCTGGTCGAAACGGCGGGGGGCTTCCTTGCAGCCGGCGACGCCTGGCAGGCGTTCGATATTCTCACCTATCTCCGCTCGAACCAACAGCCGGACGGTCATTGGCCGCAGAACTGCTGGGCGAGCGGCACGCCCTACTGGCCTGGCATTCAGATGGACGAATGCGCCTTTCCGCTGCTGCTTGCCGACGCGCTCCGCCGCGCGGGTCATCTGCCGCGCGCGAAGCTCGACGACTTCCTAGCCATGATCGAAAGCGCGGCTTCCTATGTGGTGCGCAACGGCCCGGTCACCGGCGAGGACCGCTGGGAAGAGGACGCCGGCTACAGCCCGTTCACGCTCGCCGTCGAGATCGCGGCGCTGCTTGCGGCGGCTGACATGCTGGATGCTTGCGACAAAAAAGAGCCGGCAAACTATCTGCGCGAGACGGCCGATTGCTGGAACGACCAGATCGAGCGCTGGACCTATGTCACCGGCACCGAACTCTGCGCCAGGGAGGGCGTCGACGGCTACTATGTCCGCATCGCACCGCCCGACCGTGCTGGCGCCGCTTCGCCGAAGGACGGTTTCGTGCCGATCAAGAACCGGCCGCCCGGCGATAGCCATCGGCCGGCCGAGGCCATCATAAGTCCCGATGCGCTGGCGCTGGTCCGCTTCGGGCTGAGAGCCGCCGACGATACGCGGATCGTCAACACCGTCAAAGCCATCGACGCGCTTCTGCGCTGCGAGTTGCCGCAAGGCCCGCTCTGGTACCGCTATTCCGGCGACGGCTATGGCGAGCATGAGGACGGCTCGCCGTTCGATGGCACCGGCCGGGGCCGGCCCTGGCCGCTGCTCGCCGGCGAGCGCGCGCATTACGAGCTGGCCGCGGGGCGACCCGGCAAAGCGGCCGAGCTGCTCGAAACCTTCGAGCGCTCTGCCGGTGCAGGCGGCCTGCTGCCGGAGCAGGTGTGGGACAGACCCGACCTGCCGGAGCGCGAATTGCGGCTCGGCGCGCCATCGGGCAGCGCCATGCCGCTGGTCTGGGCGCATGCCGAGCATATTAAGCTGCTGCGCTCGCTGCGCGACGGCAAGGTCTTCGACATGCCGCCGCAGGGCGTCGAGCGCTACATCGAGCGCAAGACCGTGTCGCCGTTCAGGACATGGCGCTTCAACAACAAGATCCGCTCGCTTCCCGCCGGCAAGCTCCTGCGCGTGGAACTTGCGGCGCGCGGCGTGGTTCACTGGAGTAGCGACAAATGGCTGACGGTGCGCGACGACAACACGGTGGAGAACGCCTTCGGCGTCCACCTGGTTGACCTGGATGTCGCCGGCCTGCAGCCGGGATCGACGGTCGTCTTCACATTTTTCTGGCCCGCAGCGAGCCGTTGGGAGAATGTCGACTTCACCGTCGGCATCGATCCTTCGGATAGCCAGTAAGGTTCTTTCCTCAAGCTATTAGGATAACACCATGCAGATCGGAATGATGGGACTGGGCAGGATGGGCGCCAACATGGTGCGCCGCCTGATGCGCGACGGCCACGAATGCGTCGTCTACGACATCAATTCGGCAAGTGTCGCCGGCATGGTCAAGGACGGCGCCATCGGCGCCGCCTCGCTGGAGGAGTTCGTCGCCAAGCTCGCCAAGCCGCGATGCGCCTGGCTGATGCTGCCGGCGGCGATCACCGGCAGGATCGTCGACCAGGTTGCGGCGCTGATGGAGCCGGGCGATATCATCATCGACGGCGGCAATTCCTATTATCACGATGCCGTCGACCAGGCGGCGAAGCTGGCGACCAAGGGCATCAATTTCGTCGATGTCGGCACCAGCGGCGGCGTCTGGGGGCTGGAGCGCGGCTACTGCCTGATGATCGGCGGCCCCGACGACGCCGTGAAACACCTGGATTCGGTCTTCGCCACGCTGGCGCCGGGCGCCGACCCGGGCTCCAATCCGCCGAAGGACGCCGGAACCGCGCCTTACGGCTATCTGCATTGCGGGCCGAGCGGCGCCGGCCATTTCGTCAAGATGGTTCATAACGGCATCGAATACGGCGTCATGGCCGCCTACGCCGAGGGCATCAACATCCTGAAATCGGCCAATGCCGGCAAGCGCGCCCGCACGGCGGACGCCGAAACCAGCCCGCTCGAAAGCCCGCAATACTATCAGTTCGACATCGACCTGCCCGCCGTGGCCGAAGTCTGGCGCCACGGCAGCGTCATCGGCTCCTGGCTGCTCGATCTCACCGCTGGCGCGCTGAAGAACGATCCGTCGCTCGCCCAGTTCGGCGGCCGCGTCTCCGATTCCGGCGAAGGCCGCTGGACCTTGAAGGCCGCGATCGACACCGGCGTTCCGGCGCCGGTGCTCTCCTCGGCGCTGTTCGACCGCTTCTCCTCGCAAGGCGAATCCGCCTTCGCCGACAAGCTCTTGTCCGCCATGCGCTACGCTTTCGGCGGCCATGTCGAAAAGCCGAAGGCGTGAGAGCGGGAGTGACGGGATGAGCCAGGAGAGGTCCGACACGCTGGTGCTTTTCGGGGCAACCGGCGATCTTGCGCACAAGAAGATATTTCCGGCGCTCTATCACATGGTCGCCAAGGGAACGCTGAGCGAGCCGGTGATCGGCGTCTCTTTCGATCCTTGGGATCTTGGCAAGCTGGTGGACCGTGCCCGCGACGGCATCGTCAATGCGCTGGGCGCCGTCGACGACACGGTGTTCGCCAAGCTCGCCTCGCTGCTGCGCTATGTCAGCGGCGACTATCGCGACCCGGTGACATTCGAGAGATTGAAGACGGCGCTCGGCTCGGCGCAGCGGCCGCTGCATTACATGGCAGTGCCGCCCACCATGTTCGAAACCGTCGTCCAGGGCCTCGAACAATCCGGCACCGCGCGGGGCGCCAGATTGATGGTCGAAAAGCCTTTCGGCCACGATTTGCAGTCGGCCCGCTGGCTGAACCGCGTGTTGCACCTGGTGTTCGACGAACAGTACATCTTCCGCATCGACCACTATCTCGGCAAGGAAGCAATCCAGAACCTGCTCTATTTCCGTTTCGCCAACGCTTTCCTCGAGCCGATCTGGAACCGCAACTTCGTCGAGAGCGTGCAGATAACCATGGCCGAGGATTTCGGCATCGAAGGCCGCGGCAAGTTCTATGACGACGTCGGCTGCATCCGCGACGTCATCGAGAACCATCTGCTCAACATCCTGCTGTTGCTCGCCATGGAGCCGCCGGTCGGCCGCTCTGCCGACGATTTGATCGACGAGAAGGTGCAGGTGCTGCGCGCCATCCGCACCTTGACCAAGGACGATGTCGTGCGCGGCCAGTTCGACGGCTATCTGGCCGAACCGGGCGTGCGGCCGAACTCGCCGGTCGAGACCTTCGCCGCCGTACGCTTCTTCGTCGACACCTGGCGCTGGCAGGACGTGCCCTTCTTCATCCGCGCCGGCAAGAACATGCCGGTGCATGCGACAGAAGTGATCGTGCGGCTGAAGCGTCCGCCGCTCGACGTCTTCGATCCGATCAAGCCGGGCGACGCCAACTATGTCCGTTTCCGTATCGATCCGCAGGTCGCGATCTCGATCGGCGCCCAGCGCAAGGTAGCCGGCGACGACATGATCGGCGAGCAGGTGGAACTGACCGCGCTCGACGACAGCAAGGGCGATATGCCGCCCTATGAGCGGCTGATCGGCGACGCGATGAACGGCAACGGCCAGCTCTTCACGCGCCAGGACGCGGCCGAGCTTGCGTGGCGGATCGTCGGACCGGTGCTTGGCGACACCACGCCGCCTCCGATCTACGTGCCGAAGACCTGGGGGCCGGCCGACGCCATGAACGGCTTCGGCCCCCCCAATGGCTGGATCAATCCGACGAAATAGCTTCTCGGGGGACGGGATGGCGAAAGCAGCAAAACGGGCTTCGACGAAGGACGGGCAGGTCGTCCTCACCATCGACGTCGGCGGATCGCGTGTGAAAATTCTCACCAGCGCCGGCGGCGAGATGCGCCGCACCGAGTCCGGGCCGGGCTTGACACCTGAGCAGATGGTGGCTTCGGTGAAGAAGCTGGCCGAGGGCCTGGATTACGACGTCATTTCGATGGGCTATCCGGGCCCGGTCAGGGACAACAAGCCGTCGCTCGATCCCTTTAATCTCGGCAAGGGCTGGAACGGCTATGATTTCGCCGCCGCCTTCGGCAAGCCGGTCAAAGTCGTCAACGACGCGCTCCTGCAGGCGATCGGCAGCTATGACGGCGGCCGTATGCTGTTCCTCGGCCTCGGCACCGGCCTGGGCGCCGCCATGATCCTCGACAATGTCGGGCAGCCGATGGAGCTTGCTCATCTTCCTTACAAGAAGGGCGGCAGCTTCGAGGATTATGTCGGCGAGCGCGGCCTGGAAAAGCACGGCAAGAAAAAATGGCGCAGATACGTTTTCGATGTCGTAAACAGGCTTCGCGCCGCCTTGCAGCCGGACTATGTGGTCATCGGCGGCGGCAATGTCGACAAGCTCGATGAATTGCCTGAAAGATCCAGGCGCGGCGACAACACACGTGCCTTCGAAGGCGGATTTCGACTGTGGCGCGATAAGGCGCTGATCGTCTGATATTTTTACTTTTCAGTATAGTCGTTCAAAATAGCGTGTAGTCGCACGACCTGTCGTTGCGCCGCGCAGGTTTGCCGACTAGGAATCCGCCGGCCTGCCGCACATGCGCCTGCCTCGGCGCGCCAAGGGCGCGGCAGCGCGCTGATTTTACATCCCGATTTGTGGCCGTGCGGCATAGAGGAGGACTGACGTGGACGAGGAAACCAATGCAGCCAAGGAAGATGTCGACCTGCTCGAGCTCACCGCCCACATCGTGTCGGCCTATGTCGCCAAGAACCGGCTGCCTGCTTCGGGCCTGGGCGAGCTCATCGCCAGTGTCGCCTCCTCGATCGGCGCCCTGAACCAGCCGCCGACTCCGCCGGCACCGCCGCCCGTTCCTGCCGTCAATCCCCGGCGCTCGGTGACGCCGGATTACATCATCTGCCTCGAGGACGGCAAGAAGTTCAAATCGCTGAAGCGTCATATCGGCGTGCATTTCGGGCTGAGCCCGGAAGCCTACCGGACCAAATGGGGCCTGGCGGCAGACTACCCGATGGTCGCGCCTAACTACGCGGCATCGCGCTCCGAGCTCGCCAAGTCGATCGGCCTCGGCCGCAAGGCCGAAGCCGAGCCGGAGAAGCCGGCAAAGGCCAGGAAGGTAAAGGCCCCCGCCTGAACGATCTTGGCCCTGTGCCAACGGTTTGAAGAAGCCTGCCAAGGAATCCGCCTTGGCAGGCTTCCTGCTTTTGGCTTGGATAAGACAAGCGAATGCTGTTCGGGTGAGCCATGAACTATGCGAGGATGGTGATCGAGAAGGAAGCGCCGGAGGAATACGGCTACGACCGGATCCGCTTCAATCTCTCCGAAAGCTCGATCGCCGACCAGAAGCTTGCCGATATCGGCCTCTCGCTGCCCGACCTCACCTTGTTCTACGGCGAGCATCGCGGCGACAAGGAATTGCGCGCGCTGATCGCCGGGCAGGACAAAGGGCTCTCCCCGGACGACGTGCTGGTTACAGCCGGCGCTGCCGGCGCGCTGTTCATCATTGCTACCTCGCTGCTTTCGGCCGATGACCATCTCGTCGTCGTGCGGCCGAACTATGCCACCAATATCGAGACGCCCAAGGCGATCGGCTGCGCCATCACCTATGTCGATCTCGACTTCGACGAGGGCTTCGCCGTGGATGCCGCGCGCGTCGCGGCGGCGGTGCGGCCGAACACCAGGCTGATCAGCGTCACCTGCCCGCACAACCCGACCGGCACGATGATGACCGGCGCCGATCTCGACGCGCTGGTCGCGCTTGCCGAAACCCGCCGCTGCCGGCTGCTGGTCGACGAAACCTATCGCGATCTGTCCTATGGCGAGCGCCTGCCCTCCGCGGCATCGCTCAGTCCAAGCGCGATCAGCGTCTGTTCCCTTTCGAAAGCATTCGGCATTCCGGGCATCCGCATCGGCTGGCTGGTCAGCAAGGACCACGCTCTGCAAGAGACTTTCCTCGCCGCCAAGGAGCAGATCGGCATCTGCGGCAGTGTCATCGACGAGGCGATCGCACGCTTCATGCTCGAGCGGCGCGATGCCTTCCTTGCATCGTTGTTGCCGGAGATGGCCAAGCGCCGCGATATCGTCCAGGCTTGGATCGACGGCGAGCCGCTGGTCGACTGGGTGCGTCCGCAAGGCGGTGTGGTCGGCTTCCCGCGGCTGAATGTCGATGCGGATTTCGACCTCGACCGGTTCTACTTGCGGCTCCTGGAAGAACACGGCACTTATGTCGGCCCCGGCCACTGGTTCGAGATGCCGAAGCGCTTCTTCCGCATCGGCTTCGGCTGGCCGAAAGAGGCGGAATTGCGCGGCGGGTTGCAAGCGATTTCCGCTGCGCTGGGAGACTGAGCCTCTTTC
Organism: Mesorhizobium sp. M1A.F.Ca.IN.022.07.1.1; assembly: GCF_003997575.1. Lineage (NCBI taxonomy): Bacteria > Pseudomonadati > Pseudomonadota > Alphaproteobacteria > Hyphomicrobiales > Phyllobacteriaceae > Mesorhizobium > Mesorhizobium sp. M1A.F.Ca.IN.022.07.1.1. The sequence goes on along the minus strand of NZ_RZST01000034.1, from coordinate 14,521 downwards.
CACCGCGAACGACAATCCCGAAGATCCTTCATGCGGCGCCGATTTTTTGCGCGCGCGACGAGGCGAACTGGGCTAAGGGTCTCCGGCCGGAACAGCGCCCACCGTGGAAGTGCCCCGCCGGCCGATGTCACAACGGGGCCCTCGAATCATGACCGCCGAAGCAACTTCACCTGAACAGCGCTACGCCGCCTTCCGGCACCGGCCGTATCTCAGCTACTGGACGGCGCGCTTCCTCACCACTTTCGCCACCCAGATCGTCTCCGTCGCCGTCGGCTGGCAGATCTACGACCTGACGCGCAATCCCTTCGACCTCGGCATCGTCGGCATCGTCCAGTTCCTGCCGTCGCTGCTCTTGGTGCTTGTCACCGGCGTCGTCGCCGACCGCTTCGGCCGCCGCCTGATCATGACATTGGCGTCGTTCGTCGAGGCCGGCTGTGCGCTCACTCTGTTGTTGCTGACGCTGCGCGGCCTTGGCGGCCCGCTGCCGATCTTCGTCGTGCTCGCCATGTTCGGCATCGCCCGCGCCTTCTACGGGCCGGCCTCGTCCTCGCTGGTCGCCAATCTGGTGCCGCCACAGGATTTCGCCAACGCCATTGCCTGGAATTCGTCGGCCTGGCAGACGGCAACCATCGTCGGCCCGGTCGCCGGCGGCCTGCTCTACGGCCTTTCGGCGGAGATCGCCTACGCTACTGCGGCGATCCTGATGCTTGTCGCCGCGCTGCTCGTCTTCACCATCCCCAAGCCCGCGCAGCAGACGGCCACCGACAAGCCGACGATGCAGACCCTGTTTGCCGGCTTTCGTTACATCTGGGGCGAGAAGATCGTGCTCGGCGCGATCTCGCTCGACCTGTTCGCGGTGCTGCTCTCCGGCGCCTCGGCGCTGCTGCCGGTCTATGCCCGCGACATTCTGGAGCTTGGGCCCTGGGGCCTCGGCCTGCTGCGCTCGGCGCCTGGCATCGGCGCCATCGCCGTGGCGGTCTGGCTCGCCGGCCATCCGATCCGCGACCATGCCGGCAAGATCATGCTCGGTTTCGTCGCCTTGTTCGGCGCCTTCACCGTCCTGTTCGGCGTCTCGACCATCACCTGGCTGTCGATCGTGGCGCTCGCCATGCTCGGAGCCACCGACATGTTCAGCGTCTATATCCGCGAGACGCTGATCCAGCTCTGGACGCCGGACGAGGTGCGCGGCCGCGTCAACGCCGTCAACCAGGTCTTCGTCGGCGCTTCCAACGAGGTTGGCGAGTTCCGCGCCGGCACCATGGCGGCGCTGATCGGCACCGTGCCGGCGGTGGTGATCGGCGGCATCGGCGCCATCGCGGTTGCCGGGATCTGGGCTTGGTTGTTCCCTGCGCTGCGGCAGGTGCGGCATTTGAATAGCAGGAACTAATTGCCGGCGCAGCAACTTGACGGCCGGACTAGAAGAGTGCAGCGGCTTCCCTCTGCAATTGCGGCAAAATCTATCCGACGGCCGGCTTGCCGAAGATCAGGCTCAAAAATTCGCCGAGCCAGCGCTTGAGGTGCATGTCCCAGATCAGCCGGCCGCCGAGATGATCGCGGCCGGGCTGCGCGCCGGGCAGCTCGAAGCGATGCGCGCCTCGCACCACCCAGCGCTGCATCATCACCCTGGTCAGCTCGCCATGAAACTGAATGCCCCAGGCATTCTCGCCATAACGAAAAGCCTGGTTGGGATAGGTTTCGGCCGTGGCGAGCAGCGTCGCGTCCTTCGGCAGGGAAAAGCCCTCGCGGTGGAACTGGTAGACCATCTCCGGCCAGTGCAGCAGTTTCTTGCCGGCGTCGGTCGCCTTCAGCGGATACCAGCCGATCTCGACCAGTCCTTCGCCATGGCCCTCGACCCTGCCGCCAAGATGCCTGGCGAGCATTTGCGCGCCGAGGCAGATCCCAAGAAAAGGCCGGTTTTCCTTGAGCGGGATTTCGATCCACTCGGTCTCACGCCGGACGAACTCGTCCTGGTCGTTGGCGCTCATCGGCCCGCCGAAGATCACCGCCCCGGCGTGGCCGTCCAAAGTGCAGGGAAGCTCTTCGCCAAGCGGCGGCCGGCGAATGTCGAGATCGAAACCTTCTTCCAGAAGCATATGGCCGACGCGGCCGGGGCTCGAAGTCTCCTGATGCAGCACGACCAGGATTTTTGGTCTCGGCCTGGGTCTGGGTGGCATGGAAGAAGAAAGGTCCAGCTATTCGTCGCTCGATGTGCCCCGCGCGCCCGGCGCTTCGGCCGCCGCCTTGCGGCGCGCCTCGATGCGGTCGTGGCGCTCGACACCGATCAGTTCGGCGACGCGCCAGACGGTGTTGTCCTCGAGCTCGTGCAGCTCGCCGTCGGCGTAGACGATCTCCCACATCAGGCCGATGAAGGCCTTGCGCGCCTCGGCATCCAGATGGCGCTTGAGCACGCTGGTGAAGGCATAGAGGTCGATCGCCTCGTTATCGGCACGCTCGCCGGCGGCGGCCAGCGCGTCGAGCTCGTCGCCGCTGATCGAATAGGTCTCGGCCAGGATCTCCTTGAAGCGCTCCCACTCGATATCCTGGCGCACGCCGTCGGCGTTCATCACGTGATAGAGCAGCGCCGAGGCCGCGACGCGCGGATCGTCCGCGCTTGGCTTGCTCGCGCCCGCAGCAGGCAAATCCCTCAGGAAGGACAATACGCGTTCGAACATCGATGCTTTTTCCCTGTCCGCCAAGCCGAGCCTCAAAACAAACGAAACCGGCGCGGCGATTTTTCCGCCTCGTCTTCCGGCGTGACGCCGGGATCATCCGGCAAGCGCGGCAACTCCGGCGCCTGCTCGACCACCATGTCATCGGCGGCGGCGACCTCGGTTTCCCTCTCGATGCCGTTCGGCGCCTCGGCGGCCGCCTTCTCGGCCGAACTATCGGGCTCAAGGTCGATCGCTCTCTCGTCAGCCGGCAAAGCGGGCGCCGATGCAGCGATCGCGGGAACCGCCTCCTCAACCTCGCTGTCGATTAGTTGCCCGAGCCGCTCCATCGGCGCGCGCCAAGTGAACGCGTCGAGCTTGCCGGTGATCGGCGATACCGGCGCCCAGCGCTCCGAGACGACACCGTCCGCCACCCAGGCCGGATCGCGCGGCGCGCGCACAGCCTTGGACAGCAGCTGCCGCACCTTGCCCTGGTCGCCGCTTTCGGCCTCCTCGATGTCGGCCAGCAACAGATAGGCGCCTTCGCGGCGATCAATGCGGATGGCGGATTCCGCCTCGCGCCTGGCGGTGGCGAAATCCTGCGCGTCGAGCGCGGCGCGTGCCACGGCCATCGACGATTCGGCATGGTTCTTCTTCAATTCCTGCAGCTTTTTCGCCCGGTTGAGGCGATCGAGCACGGCATCGCCCGGCCTCGCATGGATGTAGAGCTCGGCAATATCCGGATGCGGTTCGGCCCGCCAAGCGGTCTCCAGGATTTTGGAACCCTTGCGCACATCGTTGTGCTTAATCAGCAGGTTGGCCGCGATCACCGCGGCCGGCGCGAAACCGGGCGCCAGCTTGTTGGCTTCGAGGGCCGCGGTCCGGGCAGCGTTCGGATCGCTGTCGACCAGCGCCTGCGCCTTGGCAGTGAGCAGCACGGCGCGGCGGCGGTTGGCGGCATCGCGTTCGATTTGCCTTGTCGATTTCTGCGCCTCGACCAGCTTCAACGCGCCGTCCCAGTCGCCGCGCTCGGTCAGCTCTTCAAGCGTCGATTCCGCCGCCCAGGCAAGCTGCGGTGCCACGGCTGCGGCACGACCGGCATAGTGGCGCGCGGCGTTGCGGTCGCCCAGTCGCTCAGCTTCGAGATAGAGCCCGCGCAGGCCGAGCAGCCGCATCTCCGGATCATCGAGCATGCGCTCGAACTTTTCCCGCGCGCCTTCATGATCGCCTTCGAGCAGCGAGGCCTGCGCATCGAGCAGGTTGATCAGCGGCTCCTGGTCGGAACTGATCAACTTGGCGGCCTCCTTGGTCTTCTTGCGCGCCAGCGCGCCGTCGCCGGCGCCGGCCGCGATCATCCCCGTCGACAGCGCCTGGTAGCCGCGGTCGCGGCGGCGCACCCGGAAATAGCGCGAGATCGCATAAGGGCTGTTCCACAGCGACTTGATCAGCCACCAGACGATCATCACCGCTGCGACCACGGCGACGATCGCCACCGCCGCCACCATCAGCGTGACCTGGTACTGGTAACCGTTGAAGGTGACGATCATCTCGCCCGGGCGGTCGGCCAGCCAGGCAAAGCCGAGTCCCAGCGCGAACACGACGGCGAGGAAGGCGAGGATGCGGATCATCTGACGGTCCTCATGCCTTGGTCGCGCCGGCAATCAGCGCTTCGATCTGCTTTTCGACTTCGAGCCGCGCCTTCAGTTTGCTGGCGAAGTCGGCGCCGGCCGCCTTCGACGCATCGGGCAGGGTATCGTATTCGGCGAGCGCCTTGGCATAGTCGCCCTGGTTGACTGCCACTTCAATGCGCGCGACCGTTTCCGGCACGCCCTTGCCTTCGACGGCGCCGACCGGCCGCACCTGCACCAGCGATTTCGCGCTCGACACCAGGCTTTGGAAGAAGCCGGCATTCTGGTCGACCGGCGTTGCCGCTTCGATCATGGCGTTGGCGGCGGCTTCGGCCTCGGAAGCGATGGTGGCTCGCGTGGGCACGCCTTTTTCCGCATAGCCGCGCAGAACGCCAAGCTCCGGCGAGTCAGGCGCAATGGCGGCGAACGTGTCGAGCTCGGTCGCGAACGGCGCACCGCGATCGAGCGCCGCCTTTAGCGCCGAAGCGGCAATCGCCAACGCGATCTTCGGCTGCGAGGCCTGCGCGTCGACCTTGCCGGAGAGCTGCTGCACCGACTGTTCCAGCGCCGCGATCCGGCTGTCCGCCGCCTTCGCCGCGTCGCCCGCCGATTTCACAAGCGCGTCGAGCCCGGCGAGCTTCTCGTTGAGCGGGGCGACATCGACCGGTGCAGCATTTCCGGCCTTCTGCAGGTCGGCGACCGACGTCTCGACCTGGCCGACCTTGTCGGTGAGCGCCTTGAGCGCGGCGCCGTCGTCGCCCTGGCCGGGCGAGGATTTCAGCGCCGCGAGGTCCGACTTCACCTGGTCGAGCGCCGAGGACAGGCCGTCGACCTTGGCCGAAGCGCCGGTATCGGCCGCCTCCTTAAGTGCCGCGATTTGGCTTCTCAGCGAAGCGATCTCGCCGGTGACGCCGTCGGGCGAGGGCCCGCCGACCGAAGTCGGAGAACCGAGCAGCCCTACCGCTTGCAGAAGGCCGGCGCCGGCAAGCGCGACAACGCCGCCGATCACGCCGGCAGCAATCATGTTGACGCCTGAGCGCCTGGCGGCCGGGAAGTCGCGATCGTCGCTTCGGGTTTCGCTCGGCTTCGACGCCGAGGCGGCAGAACTGGTCTTGGCTGCCGACGCATCCTCGAAACTGTAGCCGAAGCTTTTTGGTTCGCTCTTCGGAGCCTCATCCGTGCCCGGATAGGATGCTTGCGCCCCATCCTTGTTGGTTCCAGCCTGGTCAGCTCCGCCCCGCGCCGCGTCGGTGTGTTCCCACGGCTCGATGTCGGCCTGTTCGGCATGGATCGGCTCTTCGGGAGCTTCCGGCTGCGAAGCAGCAGCCCCTTCCTCTGCCTTCGCCTCGTCGGTTCGTTCCGTGTTGGTATCGGTATTGTCGGCATCCTCGTCGGTGATTCGCGAGACGGCGCCGGGTTCGAGTTCGATGGTCACCGGCTCGCGGCGGCTCTTCGAATGTCGCACCTTAGGCGTCTTGACCATGCTTGGGCTCCGCAAATTGGCTTGAGGATGGTTCAAAGGGTCTACAGCTCAAGGATGCTCTACCACATCACCAAGCGGTGAAAAGGGGCGGTGTGATGACGCGGCTCAGCCCGGTAGCGACAAAAGCTGGAACAGCGCGTCCTCGTCGGGTTGAGAGGCAATGCGAACCTTTTGCCCGCCAACCCCGTCCAATTCTTTGGCGATTCTTACGGACAGGGCCAAAAACTCCGCCCGTTCAAAGAGATGCCGCAGTGCTGGGCGCATGGCCAGGCCAATCATCATGGGTGCCGCCTTGGCCGAATAGAGCAGCACTGCCTCGACCGGCGTGCCCGACAATCGGGCAACGACGGCATCGTCGCCATAATCGAATTCGATGGTGTCGTAGGTCTCGACAGGCCGGACACGCACCCGGGCTGCCGCCAGCCGTTCTTCGAACACCGGAAAGCGCACCCGGCCACAAAGATAAACCATCTCCTTGCCCGTAAGTTCGGCGGTTATCTGGCCGGCCAGTGCTTCGGCATCGCCTGGGCCTTCAAAGACGGACGTAAATCCAGCCGCACGGCAGGCTTCCGCCGTCCTTGTCCCGACCGCATGGCAAGGCAGGGCGGCAAGCGCGGCGACCAGTTCCTTGGGCGCATAGCGCACCGCATTGGCGCTGGTGACGGCAACCGCGGCAGCAGCGGGAAGGACGCTTGCCTCGACCGGCAACGCCACTGTTTCCGTCAGTGGCAGCAGGACGGGCTGGAACCCCTGGGCCAGAAGCCGCCGGGCCGTGCGGGAGGCGCCCGGTTCCGGCCTCGTCACCAGGACGCGGACCATGTCAGGCCCAGCCGTCGAAGAATTTTGCGCCGGCCTTGGCGCGAACGGCCCGCGCGGCTTCCGCGCCGATATTCGCCGCGTCCCGGGCCGGGCCGTTCAATCTGACCTCATGCGACTCGGTGCCGTCGGGCGAGATGATCAGCCCGGCGAAAGACAGGTTTTCGTCCGAGACGATCGCATGGCCGGCGATCGGCGTGCGGCAGGAGCCGTCGAGCGCAGCAAGAAAGGCGCGCTCACAAGCCAGCGCCTGGCCGGTCGGCATGTCGTGAATAGCCGCCAACATATTGTCGACCGCGCCGTCGCCGATGCGGCTTTCGATGCCGATCGCCCCCTGCCCCGGCGCCGGCGGAAAGACATCCAGCGGCATCAGATCGGTGATCACGCTCTCGAGCCCGAGCCGCTTCAGCCCGGCATAGGCGAGGATGGTGCCTTCGGCCACGCCCTCATCCAGCTTGCGCAGTCTGGTCTGCACATTGCCGCGGAACATCACCACATTGAGGTCCGGCCGCATCCGGCGGAGCAGCGCCTGGCGCCGGAGCGACGACGAGCCGATCGTGGCGCCATGCGGCAGATCGGCGATCCGCTTCGCGGTCTTGCCGATGAAGGCGTCGCGCGCGTCCTCGCGCGGCAGGAAGACGGAAAGCTCCAGCCCGTTGGGCAGCACCGTCGGCATGTCCTTCGAGGAATGCACGGCGATATCGATGCGGCGATCGAGCAGCGCTTCCTCGATCTCCTTGGTGAACAGGCCTTTGCCGCCCGCTTCCGACAACGGCCGGTCCTGAATGCGGTCGCCGCTGGTCGAGATCGGCACAATTTCGAAGGCCTGCTCGGGCAGGCCATGCGCCTGCATAAGCCGCGCCCGCGTTTCATGCGCCTGGGCGAGCGCCAGCGGGCTGCCGCGTGTTCCGATTTTCAAGGTTGTTTGCATGGCGCGCGGTCCGTGATAACCCCCAAGCGATTTCGAGGCCTGCCGAGATTCAGGTCAGGCCGAGCCGAAAATGGCGGATTTCGAGAACCGGAGCGGCGCGTACTTTTGGGTACGCGAGCGCCGGAAGCGCAGAAAACCGCCATTTGCAGGCCGGCATCACCTACTATCGACAGACCTCCTATATAGGAAAGGTCGGAGACACAATCTTCGAGGACAGCGACGAATTGATCCGCGTTCTGGGCATTGAGACAAGCTGCGATGAGACGGCCGCCAGCGTGGTGGCGCTGGACGGCGACTCCGCGCCCGAAATCCTCTCCAATGTCGTCTTGAGCCAGATCGAGGAGCATGCCGCCTTCGGCGGCGTCGTGCCCGAGATTGCCGCGCGCGCCCATGTCGAGGCGCTGGATGGGATCGTCGAGGCAGCGCTGACCGATTCGGCCGTATCGCTCGATGAGGTCGACGCCGTCGCCGCGACTGCCGGGCCGGGGCTGGTCGGCGGGCTGATCGTTGGTCTGATGACCGCCAAGGCGATCGCCGCCGCCGCGAACAAGCCGCTGATCGCCATCAACCACCTCGAAGGTCACGCGCTGACTGCCCGGCTGAACGAGGGGCTCGACTTTCCCTATCTGCTCTTGCTGGTCTCCGGCGGCCACACCCAGATCGTCGCGGTGCGCGGCGTCGGCGACTACCAGCGCTGGGCAACGACCATCGACGATGCGCTGGGCGAGGCTTTCGACAAGACGGCCAAGATGCTTGGCCTGCCCTATCCGGGCGGGCCCAACGTAGAAAAGACAGCGGCCGGCGGCGATGCGAGCCGCTTTGCCCTCCCGCGTCCGATGAAAGGGTCGGCGCAGCCGGATTTCTCCTTCTCCGGCCTGAAGACGGCTGTGCGCCAGGCGGCAACGGCAATCGCGCCGCTCAGCGACCAGGACGTCGCCGACATCTGCGCCTCCTTCCAGGCTGCGGTGGCCGATGCGCTGGGCGACCGTGTCGCGCGGGCGCTCGCCCGTTTCCGCAGGGAATTTCCCGACACGGCAAAGCCGGCGCTGGTCGTCGCCGGCGGCGTCGCCGCCAACCGCACGATCAAGGCGACGTTGGAGGCGCGCTGTTCCAAGGCCGGCTTCGCATTCGTCGCGCCGCCGCAAAAGCTTTGCACCGACAATGCCGCGATGATCGCCTGGGCCGGCATCGAGCGGCTGCGCGCCGGGATGGTCGACGCTAGCGCCGCCGACTTCGTGCCGCGCTCGCGCTGGCCGCTGGACAGTGTTTCGGCTCCCTTGGTCGGCTCGGGCCGTCGCGGGGCAAAGGCATGACTGACGCGGTCACGAACGGCGCACAGGCCAAGGCGCCCAGCGGTTGGCGCGTAGCGGTGCTTGGCGGCGGCGCCTGGGGCACGGCGCTGGCGCTCGCCATGCTGCGCGCCGGCCATTTTGTCCGCCTCTATGCCCGCGATCCCGACACCGTCGCCGCGATCGACCGTGGCGAAAACCCGCACTATCTGCCCGGCATCGCGATCGAGCCCGGCATCGTCGCCACCAGCGATATCGCTGCTGCGCTCGACGGTGCGAATTGCGTGCTGGCGGTAACGCCGGCGCAATCGCTGCGCGCGGTTCTGGCCGCTGCCGCCGGCCATGTGCCATCCGGCGTGCCGCTGGTCCTCTGCGCCAAGGGCATCGAGCGAGACACCGGGGCGCTGCTGTCCTCGATCGTCGAGGAAAACCTGCCCGACAACCCGGTCGCGGCACTTTCCGGCCCGAGCTTCGCCAGCGATGTCGCGCGCGGCCTGCCGACGGCCGTGGTGGTGGCCGGCCGCGACGGAGAACTGGCGGCCGATCTCGCCGCCCGCTTCTCGGCCGAGAACCTGCGCTGCTATTCCAGCGACGATCTCATCGGCGTCGAGATCGGCGGCGCGCTGAAGAACGTCTTCGCCATTGCTGCCGGCGCCGTCACCGGAGCCAAGCTTGGCGCCAGCGCCCAGGCCGCCATGGTGACGCGCGGCTTCGTCGAGCTGCGCCGCATCGGCGCCGCCTTCGGCGCCAGGCCGGAGACGCTGATGGGGCTCTCCGGCCTCGGCGACCTGCTGCTCACCTGTTCCTCGGCGCAGTCGCGCAACTTCGCCTATGGCCTGGCGCTCGGCCAAGGCAAGGAGCTCACCGGCCTGCCGCTCGCCGAGGGTGTGCCGACGGCCGCCATTGCCGCCCGCATCGCCGCCGAGCGCGGCATCGAGGCGCCGATCATTGCCGCGGTCGCCGCCATCCTCGATGGCAAGGTGACCATCGGCCAGGCTGTGACGGCGCTGATGACGCGGCCGCTCAAAACCGAAACCGACATTTGAAGCCTCGGAGTTGAAACATGCTGTTTGCGTTGATTTGCAAGGACAAGCCCGGCAGCTTGCAGCTGCGCGCCGACACGAGGCCGGCGCATGCGGCGTTCCTGGAAGGCCTGATCAGCGAAGGAAGACTTGCTTTTGCAGGTCCCTTCCTCGACGCTGCCGGCAAGCCTGACGGAAGCCTGGTGATGATCGAGGCGCCCGACATGGCCGGCGCGCAAGCCCTGGCGGCCGCCGACCCTTATGCCAAGGCCGGCCTGTTCGAAAGCGTCGAAATCCGTCCATGGAACTGGGTCTTCCAGAAGCCTGCCGCCGCGTGACCGGTCGCGGCGCTCCCGCTCCCCGCGAGTACGGGGAAAGGATAAGGAAGAGCGCCAACGCTTCAATCGTGGCGAACCGACAATGGCAAGGGGACAACTGAGATGAACTACTGGCTGTTCAAGTCCGAACCCTCGGTCTTTTCCTTCGAGGCGCTGAAGGCGAAGGGCAAGGCCGGCACGCAGTGGGACGGCGTGCGCAACTACGCTGCGCGCAACAACATGAAAGCCATGCAGATCGGCGACCTCGGCTTTTTCTACCATTCCAATGAAGGCCTCGATATCGTCGGCATCGCCGAGGTTTGCGCGCTTGCCCACCCCGACACCACCACCGACGACCCACGCTGGGAATGCGTCGACATCCGCGCCTGCAAGGACGTGCCGAAGCCGGTGACGCTGGAACAGGTCAAGGCCAATCCGAAGCTGGCCGACATGGCGCTGGTGCGGCTTGGCCGGCTTTCCGTGCAGCCGGTGACGCCGGCAGAGTGGAAAGAAGTCTGCCGCATGGCCGGCCTCGACCCGGCGCCGTGACCAGGCTCACCCCCAAAAACGCAAGGACATTCATCCTCGACAATACGGCGCTGATGGCGCCGCCGCACGTGCCGGAAGTGCTGCTGCACCTGGCTGACGAGGCGCACGACTTCTGGCTGCGCACCGAGGAGGAGCTGGCCGAGATCGGCCTGCCGCCGCCCTTCTGGGCTTTCGCCTGGGCCGGCGGCCAGGGCCTTGCCCGCTATGTGCTCGACCATCCGGCGACGGTGCAGGGCAAACGCGTGCTCGACTTCGCTTCCGGCTCCGGCATGGTCGCCATCGCTGCCTTGAAAGCCGGCGCGGCTGAAGTGACCGCGGCCGATATCGATCCCTTTTGCGCGACGGTCATCGCCCTCAACCTGGAAGCCAATGGCGTGAAGGCCGATTTCCTGGATGCGGACTCCATCGGCACCGATGACGGCTGGGACGTCGTCTTGGCCGGCGATGTCTTCTACGACAAGCCTTTGGCGGAGAGGCTGACGCCGTGGTTCACGAGCCTCAAGGCGCGCGGCGCCGACATCCTCGTCGGCGATCCCGGGCGCGCCTATCTGCCGAAGACCGGACTGCAATCGCTCGCCGTCTACCAGGTGCCGGTGACGCGCGTGCTGGAGGATGCCGAGGTCAAGCGCACGACCGTGTGGCGATGGGTTTCCGCCGCTTCGGCTTGACGCAGCCGGCGAACAGGGATTCCATCGCTCATCTTTCGGGAGCGGATTCTATGGAATTCTCAACGGTGAACTGGCTGGCGGTGATCGCCGCGGCCGTCATGGCGTGGCTGTTCGGTGCCGCCTGGTACATGGGCCTGAGCAAGCCCTGGCTGAAGGCGGCAAAGCTCGATCCGGCGACGATGAAGCGCTCGGCCGTTCCGTTCATCGTCAGCTTCGTCGCCGAGCTCGTCATGGCGCTGGTCATGACGCTGGTGGTCGGCGCGATGACCGGCGGCGAGCCCAACCCGCTCGCCGGCGTGATCTTCGGCTTTGTGCTCTGGTTTGGCTTCGTCGCCACCACGTTGTCGGTCAACCACCGCTATCAGGGCTTTGGCTGGGACCTCACGCTGATCGATGCCGGCCATTGGCTCGGCGTGCTGCTCATCATCGGCGCCGTGATCGGTTGGTTCGGCGCGCCGGCCGCGCCGGCAGGCTAGAGCAATTCCAGGAAGTGAAACGGTTCCGTCGGAATTGCGCCCGATAAACAGAGAGAGCGGTCCGGAGCGTCGCTAACCCGCGTCTGCGTCTTTCGTGACTTCGCCGAGAAGCCATTCGCGGAAGGCGACGATGCGCGCGTCGTCCTTCATCGCTTCCGGATAAACCAGGAAATAGGCGAACTCCCGCGCGACCTTGATGCCGAGTTCGAAGGGCCGGATCAGCCGCCCTTGCGAAAGGTCGTTGGCCACCATGGCGAAGTCGGCAAGCGCCACCGCATTGCCGTCGAGCGCCGCCTGCGCGGCATCGGTCGAGGACCCGAAGACAAGGGTGCGGCTGTCGTCGAAATCTTCGACCCCTGCCGCGTGCATCCACATGCTCCAGTTCGGCCAAGTGACGCCCTGCCGAGACCATTCGATATGCGCGAGCGTATGGTGGAAGAGATCGCGCGGCTCCTTCAGCGGCGGGCCTGAGGCGAGCAGCGCCGGGCTGCAGACGGGGATGATGATGTTCTCGAACAGCCGGTGCGCGCAGAGCCCGGGATATTTACCGGTACCGAAACGAATGCCGATATCGACATCGTCCCGCTCGAAATCCCTGACTTCATAGGTAATGTCGAAGCGCAACTCGACGCCCGGCTTTTGCCGGCGGAAACCGTCGACGCGCCGCATCAGCCACTTGGTTGCGAACTGCGCGTCGAGCGTCACTTTCAGCAGCGCCGTGCCTCTCGCCATCTTGCGCGCGCGGGTAACGGCGCGGCCAAGCAGGTCGAGCGCATCGACCGAGGCTTCGAACAGAACGTTTCCCGCTTCGGTCAGCCGCATGGTGCGGCTGGTGCGCGTGAACAGCACGAGGTCGAGCTGATCCTCTATTTCCTTGATCTGGTGGCTGACGGCCGCCGGCGTCAGGCCAAGCTCGTCCGCGGCACGGGTAAAATTGAGGTGCCTCGCCGCTGCCTCGAACGTCCTCAACGCACGCGTTCCGGGCAGCAAGCGGGCCATCCCTATCTCCAAAAAAAACTTGATAATCGGACAAGAACTACTCGTTTCCCGTTTGTTTTTCAATCCGGCAAGATGGCTGCATCGATAAACCATCAAACCGGATTTGATATCCGGAGAACACGGATAGCGCCATGACCGAGATCGTCCTGAAGTCCCACGCCGCTCCGAAATCCAACTCCGGCATCACGCTTTGGCTGCGTTCGGCATTGGAGTGGCTGCGCCAGGCCCGGGTCGCCGCTCGGCTTCCCGACGAATCCGTCGAGGATCTCTCCGACCGCCAGCTGCGCGACATCGGCGTCGAGCGCAGGGACGTCGCAAAGGCGATGAACCGGGACCTTGGCCGGATCGGATTGCTGGATACCGGCTGGCAGCAGCCTAAGCGGCACTGAGGGAATAGGGGAGTAGGCAGAGAATCTCGCTTCGGTGGCCGTGCGTCCTCCGTGACATATCCTACTCCCCTACCCCCTACTCCCTACCTCACCACCTTCACCACCGTCCGGTCCGACAGCAGCGGCAGCAGCCTCGCCATGGTGCGCGCCGTCACCGCGACGCAGCCTTGCGTCGGCGTGAAGCCGGGACGCGCCAGATGGAAGAAGATCGCGCTGCCGCACCCGCGCCGGCGCGGCACGATGTTCCAGTCCAGCACCAGGCACACATCGTAGAGCCGGTCGGCGCGCCGCATCCGTTCATGGCTGGCGCCGTAAGGGATCTTCACCGGCCGATTGTAGTTGCGGTCGTCCGGCACCTCGCACCAGCCGAGATCCGGGCCGATCGGCGCCATCGCCAGCCCCGTCCGGCGGCCGCCGGGAAACTGGTCGTTGCGGAAATAGCCTGACAATATCCGCATCGCAGCCAGTGGCGTCGCGCCGTCGCCCTCACGCTTGCTGGCGGAAATGCCGCCGCGCCCGAGGGCGCAGGGAAACACCGTTTGGCCGGCTTGCAGCAATCCCTGCGCAGGGTTGCCGGGCCTCGCACGCACAACCAGGACATGCAGCCCCTTCGGCAAAAATTCGCCTGCCGCATTGCGCGCGCGTTTTTTCTTGTATGATTGTCTCACGGAACAAATCACTGTGAACGACTGTTGCGCCGGTGAGCTTCCGCATAAATGGGGGGAGGTCAACTGAATATTCTTTTTAAAACAACGGATTGATCATGACATCACGCACCATTCTGATCGTTGACGACGACGACGACCTGCGAGCCACCCTCGTCGAGCAACTGGCGCTTTACGAGGAATTCGACGTCCAGCAGGAAGCCACTGCCGCAAAAGGCGTCGCCACGGCGCGCGGCGGCCTTGTCGATCTGCTCATCATGGACGTCGGCCTGCCAGACATGGACGGTCGCGAGGCGGTGAAGATCCTGCGCAAGGGCGGCTATAAGGCCCCGATCATCATGCTGACCGGCCACGACACCGATTCCGACACCATTCTGGGGCTCGAGGCCGGCGCCAACGATTACGTCACCAAGCCTTTCCGCTTCGCGGTGCTCTTGGCGCGCATCCGTGCGCAGTTGCGCCAGCACGAGCAGAGCGAGGACGCCACCTTCTCGGTCGGCCCCTACACCTTCAAGCCCAGCCAGAAGCTTTTGATCGATCCGCGCGGCGCCAAGGTGCGGCTGACCGAAAAGGAAGCCTCGATCATCAAATATCTCTATCGCGCCGACCAGAAGGTGGTAACGCGCGACGTGCTCTTGGAA
>NZ_RZST01000349.1:0-5893 GCF_003997575.1 Mesorhizobium sp. M1A.F.Ca.IN.022.07.1.1 | reverse complement strand
GCGTCCACTACACCGCCTGGTGCGACGACGAGGGTTTCATCCTCGATGACGGCACGTTGTTCCGGCTGTCGCCGACGCGCTTTCGGCTGTGCTCGCAGGAGCGGCATCTGCTCTGGCTGCTCGACAGCGCCATCGGCTACGAGGTCAGCGTCGAGGAAGAAACCGAAGCGATCGCCGGGCTCGCGCTGCAAGGCCCAACCTCTTTCGCCATCCTGCGCGACGCCGGCTTTGCCGGCATCGAGCGGCTGAAGGTTTTCGACCTCGCCGACTTCGCGCATGACGGCGCTGCCATCACCATCTCGCGCACCGGCTTCACCGGCGATCTCGGCTACGAGCTGTTTGTGCCGGCGGACAAGGCGTTGAGCCTATGGGACCGGCTGATGGCGGCGGGCGGGCTGCGCGGCATCCGCGCCATCGGCTACACGGCGCTCAATCGCGCCCGGCTAGAAGCCGGGCTGATCGTCGCCAATGCCGACTTCACCACTGCCGAGCACGCCATCCGTGCCGACCGCCTGCGCATGCCGGACGAGATCGGCCTCGGCTTCATGGTCGATCCGGACAAAGGCCACTTCAACGGCCGCCGCCCCATCTTAGAGGCGCGGGCGAAGAAGAAGCTGCGCCATGTGCTGGTCGGGCTGGAGATCGAAGGCAACATCCCGGCCGAGCACGCCATCGTCTACTACAAGAAGAGCCAGGAGGTCGGGCTGGTCAGCGCAGCGATGTGGTCGCCCATGGCCAAGCGCAACATCGCCATCGCCTCCTTGCAACGGCCTTACGGCGATACGGTCGTCGACGACCTTTGGGTCGAGATCTACGCCTTGCGCGAGCTGCGGTACCAGAAGCTGATGAAGCGCGCGAAAGTGGTGCCGCGGCCGTTCATCAAGCTCGATCGCCGCACCGCCAACCCGCCGGCGGATTTTTGACGTGGAAGGGGATGCGGACAGGCTGGACGCGGAGGCGGAAGCGGCCGAGCAGTGGCAGCTGGTCAACACGCCGCTCGGCGAGATGTGGTCCGGCCGCACCCGCTATGCGGCGGCGATGTTCTTCTTCAAGCGCGGCGATATGGATGCCGAGACGCTGGAGGTCTACCGCATCTGCGCCCGGCTCGACCATGAAGACCCCTTGCCGATCATCCGCGACCGCGGTGTCGGCAAGGAATGGCTAAAGCGCTTGGGTGCGTAAGCCCGCAGCGCGACGGAGCTGCGCTCCTGCTTCGCCCTAAGATGACGACGTTGGGGGAGCGTTCTGGCCCAATTCCGAACGTCCAAGATTGTCACTTTATCCGATCGTCCTTTCAAGGACACGCAGCCAGTTCCGAAAAGCGATCTTCTCGATCAGCGCGCGCCCGAAGCCGCGAGCGGCGAGCGCGTCGAGGAGCTTCGGCAGGCCTGCCACGTCGCCGATCACCGCCGGGATCATGGCACCGTCGAAATCGGATCCGAGACCCACACCGTCCTCGCCCAGCGCCTGCAACAGCGACTCGATGTGGCGCAGCATGATGTCGAGGCTGGTGTCGGCATTCATGCGGCCGTCCTCGCGTAGGAAGCCGGTGGCGAAGTTCAGGCCCACCATGCCGCCCGTTTCGCGGATCGCGCCGAGCTGCCAGTCGGTGAGGTTGCGCGAATGGCCGCAGATCGCATGCACGTTGGAGTGGGTCGCGACCAGCGGCGCATCGCTGAGCGCGGCGACATCGCGAAAACCCTTCTCGTTGAGATGCGAGAGGTCGATCATGATCCTGAGCTGGTTGCATGCCTTGACCAGCGCCTTGCCGGCGTCGGTCAGGCCTGGCCCGGTATCGGGCGACGAGGGAAAGCGGAACGGGACGCCGTTGCCGAAGGCGTTCGGCCGGCTCCAGACGATCCCCAGCGAGCGGAGCCCGGCGGCATGGAGCACGTCGAGCATGGCAAGCTCGGGATCGATCGCCTCGACGCCTTCGATATGGAACACCGCGGCGATCGAGCCATTCGCCATCGCCTCGCGCACATCGCCGGCGCTGCGGCAGACGGTGAGCGCGCCGGCGCGCTCGAGCCTGAACAGGATCGAGGCCATGCCGATGGTCGAAGTAACCGCCTCGGCGTGCGGCAGTTCCGGCGGCAGTGGCTCGTTGTCGCTTGGCGCCGGCGGCACGGCGCTGCGCTTGGTCTTTTCGATCGGCGGCGGAAAGATCGCGAACATGCCGCCGGCAAAACCGCCCTTTTTGGCGCGCGGCATGTCGATGTGACCGCCCGGCGTGCCCTCGATGAACAACTTTTCGACATCCGCTTCGTTCGACTGGTAGAGCCTGAGCAGCGTGTCGTTGTGGCCGTCGAAAACGGGAATGAGGTCGGATTCGGTCATCAGGCCATTCGCTTTTTGAGGTGGCGGATCGGGGCGGGAGAATCCCAGGTGATCTGTCTAATTAGGCAAGATGGCCGAACTGCGCAAATGCCAGACGCGTGTTCGCATTTATGGCTGGGCGGCTGCGTCGCTCGCCCCGGTGGATCGGCGCGCAGCGCCGAGACGGTTTAGGGCGCTGCAGCGGAGTGAGACGTCGGTTTTCCCTGGAACTCCCCTCAGCCGGCCGCTTCGCGGCCCCCTTCTCCCCGGGGGAGAAGGGGAAGACAAGTGCTACTATTTCAGCACGTCGGCCCATTCCGGATGGCGGCGGAACTGGGCGTTGGCGAAGGGGCAGAGCGGGATTATCTTCTTGCCCGCCGCGCGCGCGTCCTCGACGGCGCGGGCTACCAGGCGAACCCCGGCGCCCTGGCCGCGAAAGACATCCGGCACCTCGGTGTGATCGATGATGAGCTGGTGCTCGCCGACCTTGGTGAAGGTCATTTCGGCCTCGGCGCCGCCTGGTCCGCGCAGCAGGTAGCGACCCTTGGAGCCGCGATCTTCCAGTTCGATCTCAGGCAGCTGGTCAGCCATTTTTCTTGCCTCCTGCGCCGACGAGCGAGAGGGCAAAGAGCCGCCGCGCCGCTTCGATTTCATTCGGCCGCACCTCGTGCCCGCCGTCGTGCCATTCCACTGTGACATCGGCCCCGTCGGCGCGCAAATAGGCCTCCAGCCGCGTTGTCAGGTTCGGCGGGCAGATCGGGTCGCGCCTGCCGGCCGTGATCAGGATGCGGCGCCCGGCAAGGCTGCCCTGCACCTGCGGCTCGAACGGGATCAGCGGATGCATCAGCGCCGCGGCATCGAACAGTCCTGGCTCGGCGAACACCGCCGAGGCCAGGATGTTGGCGCCGTTGGAATAGCCGAGGCCGAACACCGCCGAGGGCTTTGCCGCCTCGACATGCGCCTTGACGAAGCCGGCCATCTTGGCCGTCGCCCGCGCGAGGTCGTCCATGTCGTAGACGCCTTCGCCGGTGCGGCGGAAGAAACGGGCGGCACCTTGCTCCGACACATCGCCGCGCGGCGAGACTATCGTCGCCGAAGGCGCGAGCTCGCGACCGAAGGACAGAAGCTGGTTCTCGTCGGCTCCGGTGCCGTGGAAGACGAACAGCAGCGCGCTGCCCGGCGAACCGGGCAGCACTTTGTGGATGTAGGCGTTCTTGCTCATGGCGTCAGTCTTCCAGCTTCTGCAGATGCTGTTCGAGATAGGGTCTCAGATGCTGATGCTGCGTCGGCAGCTTCAGCGCCTCGCCGAGATGCGCGGTGTCCTCGTCGCGGTTGAAGCCCGGCTCGTTGGTCGACACCTCGAACAGCACGCCGCCCGGCGTGCGGAAATAGATCGCCCAGAAATAGTCCCGATCAATGACCGGCGTCACGCCGTAGCCCGTGTCGACAAGCGCCTTGCGCACTTCGAGCTGCCTAGCGCGATCCTCGACCGCGAAGGCGACATGGTGCACCGAGCCGGCGCCGAGATTGGCAAAGCCTGCGCCCGGCAGCGATTCGATGTCGACGACGTCGGCGCCGTTGCCGTTCTTGATCGCCATCCGGCGGATGTTGCCGGACTTGTCGACCTCTTCATAGCCCATGAACTTCAGCAGCTCCTCGGTGGCGCCGCCGTCCTTCAGTCTCAGCGCGACCGAGTGGAAGCCGCGAATCGCCTCATCGGCGGGGACGCCGCCCTTCACCCAGGGCGCTCTGCCGTCGGCCTTGTCTTCGACCAGCGCAAAACTGTCGCCGTCGGGGCCGGTGAAGGCAAGCCGCTTCTCGCCGAAGCTTTCGCTGCGGCCAACACCGCTGACGCCCTCGTCGGCGAAGCGCTTTTCCCAATAGCCGAGCGTGCCTTCCGGCACCGAGAAGACGGTGGTGCCGACCTCACCCACCCCATGCCGGCCCTTGCCGATGTCGGGGAACGGGAAATAGGTCATCACCGAGCCCGGCGTGCCGAACTCGTCGGCATAGTAGAGGTGATAGATGTCCGGTGCGTCGAAATTGACGGTCTTCTTCACCCGGCGCAGGCCGAGCTTCTTGGTAAAGAATTCGTTGTTGCGGCGCGCATCGCTTGCCATCGAGGTAACGTGATGCAGGCCCTTGATCTGATTGAGCATGGTCTTGCTCCTTCCCTATCCTTGCTGCGGCCCTTGCCGCTGTCCACGCAATATGAGGATAGCGCCGGGCCCGGCAAAGCGACCAAACTCAGAATGGACTGTATCACAAAAGTGAACGGCCATAAGACCTATGTTCACCAATTGATGAAACTGCCTCCTTGCGCCGATCGGGAAATTTCGGCTCCATGAGCGGGCGCACCGTCTTGAGGAGAAGAGTTTGGACAACCGAGTGAGCCGCCCGAATGTTCTTCTCATCACCTGCGACCAGTGGCGCGGCGATTGTCTGTCGGCGGCGGGACATCCGGTGGTGAAAACGCCGCATGTGGATGCGCTCGCGGCCGAGGGCGTGCTGTTCCAGCGCCACTACGGTGGAGCGGCGCCCTGCTCGCCGGCGCGCGCCTGCCTCTACACCGGCCTCTATCAGATGAACAACCGGGTCTGCCGCAACGGCTCGCCGCTCGACGCCCGCCACGGTAACATCGCGCTTTCCGCACGCGCGGTGGGTTATGACCCCACGCTGTTCGGTTATACCGATGTTGCGCCGGATCCGCGCCGGCTTGCGGCCGGCGATCCGCGGCTGAGGAGTTATGAAGGCGTGCTGCCCGGCTTCAGCGTCCGGCAGTTGCTGCCCGAACATCAGAAGCAGTGGCTGTCCTGGCTGCGGACGCAAGGCATCGACACGAGCACCGGGATACCGGGCATCCATCGTCCGGCTGGCAAGCAGGGCAAGGTCGGCGATGATGTAAGCAACGCGCCGCCGGTCTATTCGAAGGACCAGACGCCGGCGGCTTTCCTGGCCGGCGAATTCATCCGCTGGCTTGGCGAACAGGAGCAGGCGGCGCCGTGGTTCGGGCACATCTCCTTCATCAGCCCGCACCCGCCTTTCATCGTGCCGCAGCCCTACAACACCATGTACGACCCGGCCGACGGCCCCGCTTTCCGGCGCGCGGCGAACTGGCAGGCCGAGGCGCAAAGCCACCCCTACCTCGCATACGATCTTGGCCTGCAGAAGCGGACGAAGTTCGTTCCCGGCGCCGAGGGCAAGGTGCGGGATTGGAGCGAGGAGAATTTCCGCCGGATCCGTGTGCTTTACTACGGCATGATCTCCGAGCTCGACGCGCAGCTCGGCCGCATCTGGGAAGCGCTGAAGGCGGCCGGCAGTTGGGATGACACTGTGGTTGTGCTCACCTCCGACCATGCCGAGATGATGGGCGACCACTTCATGCTTGGCAAAGGCGGCTTCTTCGACGCCAGCTACCACATTCCGCTGATCGTGCGCGATCCGCGCCGGACAGAAGCGGCCGGCGCTTCCATCGATCGTTTCACCGAGGCGGTGGACGTCTTCCCGACCTTGCTCGACCTGATCGGCGCAGCACCCGAACCGCACCTCGACGGCCGGTCGCTGGCTTCCTGGCTCG
>NZ_RZST01000348.1:0-5908 GCF_003997575.1 Mesorhizobium sp. M1A.F.Ca.IN.022.07.1.1 | reverse complement strand
CCTGCTCCCCAGGCAGCGCCGCAGCGTCCTGGCCCGCAGGCGCCGGCTTCTCACAGTCACGGCAAACGCGGCGTGCCCGGCATCGATGCGATCATCGCGGTGGCGTCCGGCAAGGGCGGCGTCGGCAAATCGACCACCGCCGTCAACCTGGCGCTCGGCCTTGCCGCCAATGGGCTGAGCGTCGGCGTGCTCGATGCCGATATCTACGGGCCGTCGATGCCGAGGCTGCTCAACATTCACGGCCGCCCGCAGACGGTCGACGGCAAGATCCTGAAGCCGATGCAGAATTACGGCCTCAAGGTGATGTCGATGGGCTTCCTGGTCGACGAGGAGACGCCGATGATCTGGCGCGGCCCGATGGTGATGTCGGCGCTCACCCAGATGCTGCGCGAGGTCGAATGGGGACCGCTCGACGTGCTGGTCGTCGATATGCCGCCCGGAACCGGCGATGCCCAGCTCACCATGGCCCAGCAGGTG
Organism: Mesorhizobium sp. M1A.F.Ca.IN.022.07.1.1; assembly: GCF_003997575.1. Lineage (NCBI taxonomy): Bacteria > Pseudomonadati > Pseudomonadota > Alphaproteobacteria > Hyphomicrobiales > Phyllobacteriaceae > Mesorhizobium > Mesorhizobium sp. M1A.F.Ca.IN.022.07.1.1. Next base: position 5,431 of record NZ_RZST01000348.1, on the reverse strand, counting down.
CCGCTGGCCGGCGCCGTCATCGTCTCGACGCCGCAGGACCTGGCGCTCATCGATGCCCGCAAGGGCCTCAACATGTTCAAGAAGGTCGACGTGCCGCTGCTCGGCATAGTCGAGAACATGAGCTATTTCCTCGCGCCCGACACCGGCAAGCGCTACGACATCTTCGGCCATGGCGGCGCGCGCCGCGAGGCCGAACGGCTCGGCGTCACCTTCCTTGGCGAGGTGCCGCTGGAGATGGGCATCCGCGAAAGCTCGGACGCCGGCGCCCCGGTGGTCGCATCCAAGCCGGACGGCGCGGAGGCGAAGATCTATCGCGATATCGCCGCGAGGGTATGGGACAGGGTGCAAGAGGAACGCGGCGCCGCCGAGGCGGCAGTGCCCAGCATCGTGTTCGAGTAATTCGCCGGGCCGGCGCTAGGTGTCCGATTTCCCCGGCAGCCGGGAATCGCCTCCTTCAGGATTTCCGGGTCGTTGAGGGCTTCCCACACTTTCTCGACGGGTGCGGCGATCCGCTCCTCGCCCTCGATCACCAAAGCCCCCAAGATCTCCCGGATTGAGGACATCGACTGGTCCTAGGCCGCGGCCCTCTCTATGTCTATCGCACCAAAGTGCGGGTCTGCGGCGTGTCTGCCTCTTGCCTGCATGAGCGCGTTGTCATATCGATTTGTCATACAAATACGGAGACCACGATGGCAGGCGCCCCCACCAAGAAGAAGAAATTTCGCTCGCAGGAGTGGTTCGACAATCCCGACAACCCGGGCATGACGGCGCTCTATCTCGAACGCTACCTCAATTACGGACTGACCCGCGCCGAGCTGATGTCGGGCAAGCCGCTGATCGGCATCGCGCAGACGGGTTCCGATCTCTCGCCCTGCAACAGGCACCATCTCGAGCTCGCCAAGCGCGTGCGCGAAGGCATCGTCTCGATGGGCGGCATCCCCTTCGAGTTCCCGTGCCATCCGATCCAGGAGACCGGCAAGCGGCCTACGGCGGCGCTCGACCGCAACCTCGCGTATCTCAGCCTCGTCGAGGTGCTCTACGGCTATCCGCTCGACGGCGTCGTGCTGACCATCGGCTGCGACAAGACTACGCCTGCGCTCTTGATGGCGGCGGCAACCGTCAACATTCCGGCGATCGCGCTTTCGGTCGGCCCGATGCTCAATGGCTGGCATAAGGGCAAGCGCACCGGCTCCGGCACCATTGTCTGGGAATCGCGCCAGCGGCTGTCGGCCGGCGAGATCAATTATGACGAGTTCATGGACATCGTCGCCTCCTCGGCGCCGTCGACCGGCTATTGCAACACCATGGGTACCGCCACCACCATGAACTCGCTGGCCGAAGCGCTCGGCATGCAGCTGCCGGGCTCGGCCGCGATCCCCGCGCCCTATCGCGAGCGCGGCCAGATTGCCTACGAGACCGGCAAGCGCATCGTCGATATGGTGCATGAGGACCTGAAGCCGTCGGACATCATGACCCGCCAGGCGTTCGAGAATGCCATCGTCGTCAATTCGGCCATCGGCGGCTCGACCAACGCGCCGATCCACCTCAATGCCATCGCCCGCCATCTCGGCGTGCCGCTCGACAATGACGACTGGCAGAACATCGGCCTTAACGTGCCGCTGATCGTCAACCTGCAGCCGACGGGCGAGTATCTCGGCGAGGACTATCACCATGCCGGCGGCGTGCCGGCCGTCGTGGCGGAGCTGCTGAAAGGCGGACTATTGCCGCACCCCGATGCGATCACCGCCAACGGCAAATCGATCGGCGACAATTGCCGCGGCGCGGTCAACGAAAATCATGATGTCATCCGCGGCGTGGACAAGCCGCTCAAGAGCAATGCCGGCTTCATCAACCTCAAGGGCAATCTGTTCGATTCCGCCATCATGAAGACCAGCGGCATCTCGCCCGAATTCCGCGAGCGCTATCTCTCGAACCCGAACGATCCGGAGGCTTTCGAAGGCAACGCCATGGTCTTCGACGGCCCGGAGGATTACCACGCCCGCATCGACGATCCGGCGCAGGGCATCGACGAGCACACGATCCTGTTCATGCGCGGCGCCGGCCCGGTCGGCTATCCGGGCGGCGCCGAGGTGGTCAACATGCAGCCGCCGGCCCATCTCATCAAGAAGGGCATCCATTCGCTGGCCTGCATCGGCGACGGTCGCCAGTCCGGCACGTCGGGTTCGCCATCGATCCTCAACGCCTCGCCGGAGGCAGCGGTCGGCGGCGGGCTGGCGCTGCTTAAGACTGGCGACCGCGTCCGCATCGACCTGAGGAAGGGCACCGCCAATATCCTTGTCGGCGACGAGGAGATTGCCAGGCGGCGGGCAGCGCTGCAGGGCAATGGCGGCTATGACTATCCCGAGCACCAGACGCCCTGGCAGGAGATCCAGCGCGGCATGGTCGACCAGTTCTCCGCCGGCATGGTGCTGAAGCCGGCGGTGAAATATCAGGATGTCGCGCACACCAGGGGCGTCCCGCGCGACAACCACTGAATTCAGAGCACGGCGACAATCGAAGGGCGGTCCGCTTTCCGGCGGACCGCCCTTTCTCATGGCCCTTGTTTCGGCCGCGGGGCATCTACAGATTAGCCCGATCCGGCGACCCTACGAAGGGAGGCTATATATGGCGAAACGGCGCTCTTCCCTCGGCTTCCTCGGCATGTTCGGCCGTTCGGGCGACTTGCGCCAGCTCGACGACGCCTTGCGCAAGGCCGACTTGCATCCGGCACTGGTGCCTGAGGGCGTCAAGCTCACCATCGTCAACCTGATGAAGGATCATTGGCCCGAGGAGCCGCCGCCTCAGGCTTATCAATCGGTGGCGCAACTCTGCGGCTATTGCGTCGCCGGACCGGAAACCTTCGAGCGGGCGAATGGCAGGGAGCGCACTTTGGAAGCCGAGCGCCGCATCGAGGCCGCGCTCGAAGCCGGCGACAGCCTCGATGCGCAGATCGTGCTGTTGACGCTGCACGCGAAGCTGATCAACGCCGAAGTCGTCGAGCGCTATGGGCTGCGTGCGGAGTGATCTGCGAGAGCGGAAAGATCAGCCGCCCATCTTGTTGCGCGGCAGCTTGATCATCTCGCCGAAGCGCGCGCGCAGCTTGTCGTCGACGAGCCGCGACACATGGCGCGGAAAGCGCTCGGCCAGCACGCGCTTTTTCTCGGCGATCGCCCGCTGCAAAATGTCGGGCCGGCCCTTCTCATTCCATTCCTTGGGCGAGAAGCGATCGCCGACTGCGGGATAAAAATATTCGGTCTGCATCAGCTTCAAAGTCTGCTCGTTGCCGAGATAATGGCCCGGGCCCTTGAGGCAGACATCGGCGATGGTGTCGATCGACAGCGCCTCGTCCGTAACCTCGATGCCGCGCACGCATCGCAGGCAGTGGCCGAGCATATCGTTGTCGATGATCAGGCTTTCGAGACAGAAGCCGAGCAGCGAGGCATGCATGCCGGCCGATTCATAGACGAGGTTGAGGCCGGCAAGACCGGCCATCACATCGGTGATGCCTTTTTCATAGCCGGACTGGATGTCGGGCAGCTTCGAATCCGTCATGCCCGCGGCCGAGCCGCCCGGCAGGTCGTAATACTGCGCCATCTGCGCGCACGCCGCGGTCAACACGGCCTGCTCGGCCGAACCGCCGGACATCGCGCCGGTCCGGAGATCGGAGACGAACGGCCAGGTGCCGAAGATCGCCGGATGGCCGGGCTTGATCGCGTTGACATACACGAGGCCCATCAGCACTTCGGCCACCGCCTGCACGACGGCGCCGGCAATCGCGGCGGGAGCCGTGGCGCCGGCTTGGCCGGCCGATAAGAGCAGGATCGGAATGCCGCCCTCGACGCAGGCTTCGAGCACGCCGCAGGCGTCCTCGGCGAATTTCATCGGCGGCACCACGAAGCAGTTCGAGTTCGACACGAAAGGCCGCGCCCGGAAATTCTCCTCGCCGCCGGCGATCGCATAGAGCATTTCCAGCGCCGGCTTGACGTTCTCTCGCACGGTGAACGAGGTGCCGACATGCTTGGATGTCCCCATTACGCAGGCATAGAGCGTGTTGAAGTCCATCTCGAGCGGATCGGGGATATCGCGCGGCACCATGGTGCGCTGGAAGAAATGGATGTTGTCGAGCCCGTCGACGAGACGGGCGGCGTCATAGATGTCCTGCAGCTGCGATTCGCGATATTCGCGCTTCTCGACATCGACCAGATGCACCGCCGCGCCCGCGGTGCCGTAGTGCACGCGTTTGCCCTGGATCACCATGTCGTGCTTGGGATCCTGGCCGTGGAGCGTGAAGTGGCGCGCCGCCTTCTTGATCGTGTCGAGCACCAGCGCGCGCGGCAGGCGGATGCGGCCGTCGTCGCCATAGCTCGCCCCGACCCGGGTCAGCGCCTCGATGCAGGAGGGGATGGCGTTGGCGAAGCCCACCGTCTCCAGAAGCGTCAGCACCGCTTCATGGATGCGTTCCTTGTCGTTCTGGCTCAATGGCCCGTAGCTGCCGCCTTCGAGGCCGGCTCGCACCGGACGGATATCGTCTGCGAGCGGTGCTGCCCGCATCGCGCGGCGCGCTTCGCGCCCGCCGGACCGCCGCGAACGCTGGTCCGACGTCGTTTCCTGCTTCTCAAGAGCCACTGACATGGAAAGCACTCCACCTTTGCTTTTTCAGGGGCAGGATGCGCGGCGGTTGGTCCACCATCGGCCTGCCTCGTCCCCTTTGTGCCTCGACTATGCCGTCGGCATTGGCACAGCCTATGAGCCAGTCAATCCCGTCGAATATGCCAGGATGCTAAAGCGTTGAGGCGCGCCAAAATACAAGAGCCGGCAAAACGCCGGCTCTTCATGTGGCAGTCCGTGGTGATCAGGCGGCAGCGGGCCTGCGGCCGGCGGCGGTGGCGAGCTCCCGGATCCCGGGCTCGATGTGCTGCAGCGAGATCGAGGAGATGCCCAAACGCATGAAACGCGAGGGCTTTTCGCTGCGGTCGAAGAACCGGTCGCCGGGTTCGATGATGACGCTGCGCGAAGCGGCCGCTTCGGCGAGCCCTCGTGAATCGGTACCGCGCGGGCCCTCCAGCCACAACGACGTGCCTCCCGCCGAGTCGGTCGAGCGCCATTCTGGCAGGAAAGCGGAAATCGCATGGACCAGACGCTTGCGCCGCTCGTCGAAGGCGGCGGAGAGCCTGCGCACCAGCGCCTCGTGATGGCCGAGCGACAAAAACAGCGCAACGGCGCGCTGGTTGTTTGCCGGCGGGTGCCTGAGCATGAAGCGGCGCAACGCGCGAAGCTCGGCAATCAGTCCTGCCGAAGCGACGATGTAGCCGAGCCTCAGACCCGGAGCCAGCGTCTTCGACATCGAGCCGACATAGATGACGCGGCCCGAGCGATCGAGGCTCTTCAGCGCCTGCTGCGGCGCCTCGTCGAGAAGCTGGCTGTCATAGCC
>NZ_RZST01000347.1:0-5925 GCF_003997575.1 Mesorhizobium sp. M1A.F.Ca.IN.022.07.1.1 | reverse complement strand
GCCCTGTGGCGTGCGTTTGACTACGGCGACTACGCCGGCTGTCACCTCCCGGACACGGCACACAGCCTTACCGGAGACACCAGGCGCTAGACGCGCTCGCGCCAACTCCCGCTCGACATGGCGGCGAATTGCACCGGTGCTCTTCTCGATTTCGTCGGCAAGCTCGGTTTCGCCTATCTTGCGTAAAGTGCGAATATCAGTGGAGAGAACCTGCAGGGGCGTCTTGAGGCCATGTGCCAGATCGGTGGCGCGCGAGCGGGCGCGAGAGAGGGCTTTCTCCTGAGCATCGAGCAAGCGATTGATCTCGTCGGCAAGTGGCTGCACTTCGCTCGGCGCGGCCACATCAAGCCGAGCCGCACGCTGTGCAATCACGTTTCTGACGGCAACGCGCAAGCCGTCCAATGGCGCCAAACCAACGGTGATCTGGATGAAGAATGCCCCCATCAGAGCGAATGCGAGCACGATGAGTGCCAGCGCAAGGTCACGAACATATTCGCCGACCGATACTTCCACGTTGCGATGATCTTCCGCCACGACAGCGCGAAAGGCGCGACCATCGGCATCGGTGATCGAGCGCACCACGGCAACGGTGAGTTCTCCGCCAGGCCCGTTGAGCTCTTCCTTCCGCAACTCACCATTGGCCGGCTGTCCTGGCAAGGCGAGCGTTGCATCCCATAGCGAACGCGATCGAACGAGTTGGTGAGTGGCCAGATCTTCCACTTGCCAATAGTGCCCTGACAACGGGTTGGCAAAGCGCTGGTCGGCCAGCGTCGATGCGACCGACAGACGGCCATCGGCTGCGAAACTCGTCGCGCCGATCAGTTCATTGAGGTCGACGGTCAATTCACTGACGACTCGCCTCTCGACGTTCAGCTCAAACAGATACCGCAGCCCAACACCGGCAATGGCAAGGGCAATCACAATCGATATGGCTGCAGCCGACCAAAGCCTGAAGCGGATTGAATTGCGCATCAATCAGGTCCGTCGGGCACGAGGTATCCGAACCCGCGTCGTGTCTCGATGACATCACTACCAAGTTTGCGTCGTAGACGCGCAACGATAACCTCGATCGTGTTCGGGTCGCGTTCATTGTCGGAGCTGTACAAATGTTCTGCGAGTTCCGTGGGCGCAACCACGCGGCCGGCATGATGCATCAGGAACGCGAGGAGCCTGTATTCCAACGGCGAAAGCGCTATGGGGACGCCACGAAGCGAGATGCGCATCTGGCGCGTGTCGAGCAGTAAAGGGCCTGATTTCAACACCGGTGCCGCCTGACCGCTTGAACGGCGCAGAATGGCACGCAGTCGCGCCAGCAGTTCCTCCATTTCGAACGGTTTCGGAAGGTAGTCGTCGGCACCGGCGTTGATGCCTTCGACGCGCTCGGTCCATTGCCCCCTCGCCGTCAGGATCAGGACGGGAAGGCGGCGGGCGTTGGCGCGCCAGCGCTTCAGCACCGTAAGGCCATCGAGCTTCGGCAATCCCAGATCGAGAATCGCAGCATCGTAGTTTTCAACATCGCCGGCAAACCAAGCCGCTTCGCCATCGTTCACGACATCGACGACCATGCCCGACGCTCTCAAAACTGCCGCGATGTCGGTCGCGATGCGTGGTTCGTCTTCGGCCACGAGAATCTTCATCTGTCGCCGCCTTCCCCGCGCAAAACGCGGCTCGCGCCGGCATCGATGTCAACGATCCTGCGCCTGCCATCGGCAGCGACCACCTGGAATCGATAGACCCACTTGCCCCCAGCGCGAATGAGATCGACCGCAACGATCTCACCGGGAGTCCTGGCGCGGACAATGGCCATAATATCGGCAAGGCCCTCAATTTCGCCGCGCTCATAAAGATCGCGCGCCCGATCGTGGTCATCGTCGTCGTCTTGCGCCCGGACGACCAATGGCATGGCCAGCACAAGTCCAGCCACACTCAGAGCTGCCAGGCGCGTCAACGCGATTTTCATGGAAGAGAGCTGTCGCATGCCGAAGCTGTCAAACCGCTGTCAATCATCGTCAGCCGGCGGCAAGGACCAGGTCTCTATCAAGGGCCATCGCGCCCGATAATGGGGCGCGCAGAGAAGGATACCGACCATGCGCAATTTCCCCGTTTTGCTTGTCGCCCTTGCAGGTCTCACCGCTCCTGTCATACCCGCCGCCGCTGAATCCATCCAGGCATCATGCGCATCCTCCCCGACCGCTTCCGATACAATCGACCTTGAGGCTATCCCCATGATGAACACCGCAGGGCCCAAGTCGGTCAAAGGTATCGGCGATGACGAGTGTGACAGCGATAGATCCGTGTCCGGCGGCCGCACTGATCAGAAAGATGAAGAATTCGGCGACAGCGACGATTGATAGGCGATCGAACGTCCAACGACTGCCACTATCACTGCTCCTGGAGAAAATTTCCGATGCCTGAAATTCAGCATGTCCATCCCATTCTGGTGCATTTCCCTATTGTGCTCATCTACACACTTGTGGTCATCGATCTCGTCGCGCTCGCCGGCAGCAATGCCGTAACAATGCGCTCCGGCGTGGGTACGATCTCCACCTTTGTTGCCATCGCCGCAGGATTGTTCGCGGTCGCCACCTGGTTCTTCGGTGGCATGGCCCTCGATTACGCCGAGGCCGCTGGTTTTAGCAGCGGGGTAGCTGAGATCCATGAGAGCTTGGGCACAATCAGTGCCTTCACCTTTCTGAGCTGGGGTCTTGTCCGGCTCGCATTGTGGGTGCGAAATCGCGAACTGGGGACGTTGGCCCTCGCCATACCAGCCATCGAAATAGCCGGCGCGGCTCTCGTTACAGTAACAGGCTATTATGGGGGGCAGCTTGTCTACGACCTTGGCGTGAACGTTGCCAAGGCCGCAGTGGGAGGCTGACGCTGGATCAGCCGGCCCCGGGGCTGCGGCCCACAACGCCTTGCAGATGGCCGGTAGACCGGCCCTTACCTTGGTCCAAATCTCACGCCCTCTGCTCAAATAATGGACCATATTGATCGGTGCGAGCAGTCGGGCCCGGCCGGTTGGTCTGCAAGCCGCCTCTCTGGCTCATCCAGAGAGGCGGGCCGATTTGCCTGTAGTGTGCCTCTCATGTGTGCTCATCGCCATTCGTCTGTGTTTGCCCCGGCTGCCGTGGTCAAAAAGCCAGGTCTTGGTGACCTCCGACACAAAGACATACAGAGCCGTGATCGCGAGCAGCCCGGCCAGCACCGGTCCTGGCAGCGGGACGAACCCAAACCAGCTGGCGAAGGGAGCGAACGGGATAGCGAAGGCAATGGCGCCTGTGCCCAGGGCTAGAGCCGCAAGCAAGCGGCTTGGGCTGCTGCCCCACAGCCTCTTGTGCGTGCGCACCACGAGCACGATGGCGAGTTCTGTCAGCAGGGATTCTACGAACCACGCCGTCTGAAACACATCCGATGTGGCATGCACGACCAGAATCAGGAACGCGAAGGTTGCAAAGTCGAACACGGAACTCACCAGTCCGAAGCTGATCATGAACCGCCTGACGGAATGAATGTCCCAATGGCGGGGACGCCGCAACTGATCCGGGTCAACGTTGTCGCTCGCTAACGCAAGCGCGGGAATGTCCGATAGAAAATTGTTGAGCAATATCTGCTTGGCCAACAGCGGCAGAAACGGCAGGTACAACGAGGCGGCGGCCATGCTGATCATATTGCCGAAGTTCGCACTGGTCGTAATGGAGATGTATTTCATCGTATTGGCGCGCCTTTCGGCCGTCATCGACGCCCCGCACCAGTACGCCCAGGTCGCGCTTGAGCAGAATGATGTCCGCGGCCTCTCGCGCGACGTCGACAGCCGTATCGACCGAAATGCCAATGTCGGCTTCATGCAACGCCGGCGCGTCATTGATGCCGTCGCCAAGATATCCCACGACGTGGCCGCTCCTGCGGAGTGCCTCGACAACGCGCTCTTTCTGGTTCGGATCGATCTCGACGAAGAGGTCGGTGTTGCGGACACTGGCGAGAAGGCCGTTCTTGGTGTGCTTTGACAGATCTTCACCAGTTATGATCCTATCGGATCGAAGGCCTACAGCCTCGGCCAGATGCGCGCCGTTATAGCGGTTGTCGCCAGAAATAACCTTTACTCCGATACCGCGACCGGCAAGCGCCAAAAGTGTTTCTCGAACACCCTCCTTTGGCGGATCGAGGAAGAGCAGGAAGCTCGCGAATGCCATTGCGGTTTCGTCGTCGCGGCTGAAGCCTGCCTTGTTCTGAAAGCGCCGGATCGCCAAGCCGAGAACGCGATACCCATTGGCACTCCAGCGCCTGAATTTCTCGTCGATCACGTGGCGTTCCGCCGAGTCCAGGGGTTTCAAACCGTGCGGACTTTGCACGAAGGCGCACGCATCGAGAACGTTCTGGACAGCGCCCTTCGTGATCAGGATCTGTTCGCGCGCTCTTTCGTGCACGGCGACCGACAACCGCTTGCGCACGAAATCGTATGGGATCTCGTCGACCTTGGTGAAATCGGACAAATCTTCTTGTTCGGGCTGCGCATTGGCTATTGCTTCGTCCAAAGGGTTCTTCAGGCCGGTCTGGAGAGTGGCATTTAGCCGTGCCCAAAGCAGAACGTCCTTCGAAGCATTGCCCTCGACGTCGAATGATCCATCGAGATGAATGATGCCCTCCGTCAGCGTTCCTGTCTTGTCGGTGCACAGAAGGTCCATGCTACCCAGATTCTCGATTGCGTCGAGACGTCGGACTATGACGCCGCTGGCGGCCATCATCCGCGCACCTCGGGCCAAGGTGACGCTGATGATTGCGGGAAGCAGTTCGGGTGTCAGACCTACCGCGAGCGCAAGGGAAAACAGCAGGGACTCGATCAAGGGCCTGTCAAGCATCACGTTAGCGAAGAACACCAGGATGACGATCGCAAGCATGATCTCGGTCATCAGATATCCGAACATCCTGATGCCGCGGGCGAATTCGGTCTCCGGAGTCCGTCGTTCCAAGGCCTTGGCGATCGATGCGAACTCGGTGTGCGCTCCAGTGGCTACGGCGACCACCTTCGCCGTCCCGCTGCGAACGGACGTGCCGGTGAAGACGGCATTGGTCCGCAGAGCGAGGCCGGCTTCGGGCGCGGAGAGGCCCTCGGACTTCACAACGGGAAAGGTCTCGCCTGTCAGAACAGACTCGCTGACATTGAAGTCTCGCGACTCCAGGACAATACCGTCGACGGGGATGAGATTGCCAGCTGATAGGCTGACGACGTCGCCCGGAACTATGTCGCCGACGTCAATCGTGCGCTCAAACCCGTCGCGCAGGACCATCGCCTTGGGAGATATGCGTTGCCGCAGCGCCTCCATCGCACCGGAAGCACCGTATTCCTGAGTGAAGCTGAGGAGACAGCTGGCAAGCACGATCGCGCCGATAATCGCGGCTTCATGGCCCTCGCCGACAAACGCCGATACGGCTGCTGCAAAGACGAGGATTAACATCAGGGGGCTACGAAACTGGCGAGCGAAAACAGTCAACGCCGATCCGCCCGAACGCGGCGCCAGCACGTTCCGACCGAATTTGGTGAGCCGTCTCGCTGCATCGACGTTTGACAGGCCGGAGGTAGAGGTCTCCAACTGCCCGACCAGTTGATCTGTTCCGAGCGACCAATAGGCGCACTCGGCGACGCCGGAGGAATGGCCGAGAGATTGCACTTCGCTTGCAGCGGTCATCCGCCGTTCCGCCTCACCAACTCTGCTGATCGCCAAGCCGCTCCATCAGTTCGACAGCAGGCGATTGATGCCGCTCTCGCCGATCAGCGACCGCGTGACACCGCCGAAAGCCCATTCTCTCAACCGGCTGTGCCCGTAAGCTCCGGAAACGATCAGATCGGCGCGGATCAAGCGCGCGAACGCCACCAGCCTTTCCCCGTCTGCTTCGCCGGCGATCACTTCGGTTCGCGCTGTGATGCCA
>NZ_RZST01000346.1:0-5977 GCF_003997575.1 Mesorhizobium sp. M1A.F.Ca.IN.022.07.1.1 | reverse complement strand
GCGTCGAATGGTTGGCGGCGAAGGCGCCGCGCTCATAGACCAGCCGCACGATCGGCTCCGACATCACCCAAAGCGCCGCGGCCGCCGGCAAGGTCATGAACAGCGTGAACTCGACCGAGCGGTTCTGCAGATTGGCCGCCTCGATCAGATTGCCCGATTTCAAAGCCCGCGACAGCTCCGGCAGCAGCACGATCGCTACCGCAACGCCGACGACGCCGAGCGGCAGCTGGTAGATGCGATCGGCATAGGCGAGCGATGACACGGCGCTGTTCTGCCCGGAGGCAATCGCCGTGCCGATCAGCTGGTTGATTTGGGTGATGCCGCCGGTAATAGCGGCCGGCAGCGCCAGGATCAGGAGCCGCTTGACGTTCGGCGTCATCTTGGGTCGGCGGAAGCCGATCGAGATGCCGGCATGGCGCACCGCTACCCAGACGATGGCGAGCTGCACGATGCCCGCCGCCAGCACGCCCCAGGATAGGCCGAAGCCGACATCATGCGCGTCGAGCCCATGATACCAGGCATAGGCGAGCACGCTGATCAGGATGATGTTGAGGAAAGCGGGGGCGATGGCCGCGGCGAAATAGCGGCGCAGCGAGTTCAGCATGCCGGCCATCATGGCGCCGAGCGACATGCAGATCAGATAGGGAAACATGATCGTCGCCAGCCGGACGGTCGTCTCGAACTTGCCCGGAATGTCGGCAAAGCCCGGCGCCACCAGGTAGCGGACGATCAGCGGCATCGCCAGTTCCATGGCGATGGTGAGCGTCAGAAGCGCCGAGAACAGCACGCCGAACACTTCCTCCGAGAAGCGCTTTGCGCCGTCGGTGCCGTGCGTTTCGATCTCCTTGGCGAACAGCGGCACGAAGGCGGCGTTGAAGGCGCCTTCGGCGAACAGCCGGCGGAAGGTGTTGGGAAACTGGAAGGCGGCGTTGAAGGCGTCGGCGACCGGTCCGGTGCCGAGGGCCGCCGCCATCAGCATCTCGCGGCCGAAACCCAGCGCGCGGCTCATCAGCGTGCCGGAGGCGACGGTGGCGAATTTTTTGACAAGGCTCATGCGGAGGATGACTGCCTGCGGAATTGCGTCAAATGGATGGTGATGATCACTCGGCGGCCGCCGCCTTGGCCTTGCCGTTGCGTTCGGGCGCGTTGCCTTCGAGTGTGTCGATCAGCCGCTTGTGGATCGTGGCCGTGCGCGTCGGGCTGTCGATCTTCTGGCCGGTAAGGTCGGTGACATAGAAGGTGTCGATGACCTTTTCGCCGAAAGTGGTAATGTGGGCCGAGGCGATATCGAGCGAAAGGTCCGACAGCGCGCCGGTGACCTCTGAGAGCAGGCCGGGCCGGTCCAGCCCCTCGATTTCGATCACGGAAAAACGGTTCGACAGCGTGTTGCGGATCTCGGCGCGCGGCGGAATGCGGAAGGCCTTGGCGCCGCGCTTCGGCTTGGCCCGCTTCTCGATCATCTCGGGCAGCCAGCTCTTGCCGGACAGCACGTCCTCGATCAGCTTGCCGACGCGTTCGGCCCGCCGCCGCTCGTCCTCGTCGCGATCGAATTCTCTGGAGATCAAAATGGTGTCCAGCGCCCGCCCGTCAGAGGTGGTGAAGATCTGCGCATCGACGATGTTGCCGCCGGCCGCGGCACAGGCGCCGGCGATCACCGACAGCAGGCGCGGATGGTCCGGCGCCAGCACGGTGATCTCGGTTACCGCTTCGAACTCATGCGTCTTCACCATGGTGGCGAGCTTCCTGCCGGCCACATCCGCCTCGCGGACGAATTCGGCGTGGCGCAACTGGTCGGGCAGGTCGACGGTCAGCAGATAGTTTTCGTAGTGCTGGGCGACATAGCGCTTGCGCTCCTTCGCCGGCCATGCGGAAAGCGCCTCGGCCAGCCGCTCGCGCGCGGCGGAGGTGCGTTCGGCCCGCGACACTTCGGAGAAGCCCCCGGTCAAGAGCAGCTCGGTCTCGAAATAGAGCGTGCGCAGCAATTGTCCCTTCCAGCCGTTCCACACGCCGGGCCCAACGCCCCGAATGTCGCAGACGGTCAGGATCAGAAGCAGCTTCAGCCGCTCCACCGATTGCACGATCGAGGCAAAATCCTCGATCGTCTTGCGGTCGTTGAGGTCGCGCGTCTGCGCCGTCATCGACATCACGAGATGGTTTTCGACCAGCCAGGCTACGGTCTCGGTGTCGGCGGCCGACAGCCCCATATGCGGGCAGATGCGCCGCGCGATCCTGGCGCCGGCCTCCGAATGGTCCTCCGGCCGGCCCTTGGCGATGTCGTGCAAGAGCACCGCGACATAGAGCGCCTCGCGGCTCTTCTTCAGCCCCGGCATCAGCGAGTGCGACAGCGGATGCACCTTGGCACCGTCGCCGCGCTCGATCTCGGCCAGCACGCCAATGCAGCGGATGAGATGCTCGTCCACCGTATAATGGTGGTACATCGAGAACTGCATCATGGCGACGATCTTGCCGAAGTCGGGGATCAGCTTGCCGAGCAGTCCGGCCTCGTTCATGCGCCTGAGATTGAGCTCGGCATTGCGGTCCGAGGTCAGGATATCGAGGAACAACCGGTTGGCCTCCTCGTCGCGCCTGAGCGACTTGTTGGCCAGGCCGAGCGACCGGGTAAGCAGCTTCAGCGCGTCGGGGTGGAACTCCAGCCCGTGCTTGTCGGCGAACCAGAACAGCCGGAGCAGGTTGACCGGATCGCGTTCGAACACGCTGTCGTCGGCAATGTTGATGCGGTGGTTGTCGACAATGAAGTCGGACGTGCCGGCAAGCTTGCGCTTGCGCCGCGAGAAGGTGAGGAAGATGCGGTTGAAGCCGGGCACATGCTTGGCCTGCTCTTCCTCAAGCGCGGCGCAGAAGATGCGGGTGAGATCCCCGACATCCTTGGCGACGAGGAAGTAGTGCTTCATGAAGCGCTCGACCGCCGATAGCCCGGGATGCGTCGTGTAGCCCAGCCGCTCGGCGATCTCGCGCTGGATGTCGAAATGCAGCCGCTCTTCCGCCTTGCCGGTGAGGAAATGCATATGGCAGCGCACCGCCCACAGGAAGTCCTCGGCCTTCTGGAATTCGCGATACTCGGCTTCGGTGAAGACGCCTTTCTCGACCAGTTCCTGGCCGGTACGCACGCGATAGAAGTATTTGCCGATCCAGAACAGCGTCTGCAGATCGCGCAGACCGCCCTTGCCGTCCTTGACATTGGGCTCGACGAGATAGCGGCTCTCGCCCGCCTTGGCGTGGCGCTCGTCGCGTTCGGCGAGCTTGGCCTGCACATATTCGGGTCCGGTGGTGCGCACCACTTCGTGGTCGAAGCGGGTAAGCAGTTCGTCATAGAGCTTGCGTTCGCCCCACAGGAAGCGCGCTTCCAGGATCGAGGTGCGGATGGTGATGTCGGTGCGCGAGAGCCTCAGACACTCTTCGATGTTGCGGGTGGCGTGGCCGACCTTCAGCCCCATGTCCCACAGCATGTAGAGCATGTATTCGACGATCTGCTCGCCCCACGGCGTCTGCTTGTAAGGGAGCAGGAACAACAGGTCGATGTCGGAGCCCGGCGCCAGCGTGCCGCGGCCGTAGCCGCCGACCGCGACCACCGCCATGCGCTCGGCGGCGGATCGGTTCTTGACCTGGTAGACGTGGGTGGCCGCGAAGTCGTAAAGCGCCCGGATCAGCTCGTCCATCAGATGCGACAGCCGCTCGGCGCAGGCATGGCCGCCGCCATCCTGCTTCAGCATCGCCTCGGCGATCGTTCGCCCTTCCGCGAGCTTGCCCTTGAGCAGTTGGAGAACCGCTGTGCGGGCAGCCTTGCCGGAGCCGTCGCCTGCGCTCGGCGCCGTCAGCGCAGTCATGTCGCGGCGCAAAGCGTCGCCATCGATGATTTCGTCGAGTTTGAGGGAGATCTTGGGCATTCGGCGGCGTCTATAGCGCGTTTTCTTCGCGCTGTGTATGGGGCGTGCGACAGGCCGAATTCCATCACGCGGAAGGTGCGTTCGACGCTCAGCCGATCAACTTTATAGACTAAAAAATCGAAACTGACCCTTGACCTTCCAGTTACTGGAAGGACTACCTCCGCCTCAGTCCGAGAGTTCCGAGGCATTTGCTGATGACCCATTCCGACCATAACCATCATCATGCGCACGGCGCATCCTGCTGTTCGGGGAAGAATGCTCGGCCTGCGACCGAAGCGGTGATTCGCGACCCCGTCTGCGGCATGGCGGTCGATCCGGCGGCCGGCAAGCCGGCGGCCGAGCATGGCGGCAGGACCTTTCATTTCTGCAGCGAGCGCTGCCGCACGAAGTTCCAGGCCGAGCCGGACAAATATCTGACGGCCACCGATCCCGTCTGCGGCATGAATGTCGACCGCGCGAGCGCCAGGCATTTTGTCCGACACGAGGGGCAGGGTTTCTATTTCTGTTCGGCCGGATGCAAGGACGAGTTCGAAGCCGAGCCGGCAAAGTACCTTGCCGGCCGGCCTGCGCCGCAGCCGATGCCTAAGGGCACGCAATACACCTGTCCGATGCATCCCGAGATCATCCGCGACAGGCCCGGCTCCTGCCCGATCTGCGGCATGGCGCTGGAGCCGATGGGCGTGCCCTCCGGCGACGAAGGCCCGAATCCGGAGCTTGTCGATTTCACCCGCCGCTTCCGGGTCAGCGCCGTGCTTTCGCTGCCGCTTCTCATCATCGCAATGGCGCCGATGCTCGGCGTCAGCTTCGAAAGCTTCGTCGACGGCCGCACGAAGACATGGGCAGAGCTGGCGCTGGCGAGCCCGGTGGTGCTGTGGGCGGCGTTTCCGTTCTTCCATCGTGGCTGGGAATCGCTGCTCAACCGCAGTCCCAATATGTGGACGCTGATTTCGCTCGGCGTCGGCGCTGCCTATCTCTTCAGCCTTGTCGCTACGCTGTTCCCGGATGTCTTCCCGCACCAATTTCGCGGCCATGACGGCAGCGTGCCGGTTTATTTCGAGGCGGCCGCGGTCATCGTCGCGCTGGTTTTCCTCGGCCAGGTGCTGGAACTCAGAGCCCGCGAGCGCACGGGCTCGGCCATTCGCGCCTTGCTCGACCTTGCCCCAGAGACGGCGCGCCTGATCGGCGCCGACGGGACCGAAAAGGACGTGCCGCTCGACAGCGTCAAGACCGGGGACAGGCTCCGTATCCGTCCCGGTGATGCCGTGCCGGTCGACGGCATCGTGCTCGAGGGGCGCTCGGCCATCGAGGAATCGATGATCACCGGCGAGCCGCTGCCGGTCGAGAAGTCGGAGGGCGATTCGCTCACCGGCGGCACGCTCAACAAGAACGGCTCCCTCATCATGCGTGCCGAAAAGGTCGGCGCCGAGACCACGCTTTCGCGCATCGTCGAAATGGTCGCCAAGGCGCAGCGCTCGCGCGCGCCGATCCAGGGGCTGGCAGATCGAGTTTCCTTTTACTTCGTGCCGGCTGTCGTGCTGGTGGCGATCATCGCCTTCATTGTATGGTCGCTCTTCGGCCCCGAGCCCAGCCTGGCCTTCGCCATCGTGTCGGCGGTGTCGGTGCTGATCATCGCCTGTCCCTGCGCGCTCGGCTTGGCCACGCCGATGTCGATCATGACCGCGACCGGCCGCGGCGCGCATGCCGGCGTGCTGATCAAGGAAGCGGCGGCGTTGGAGCGCTTCGCCTCCGTCGACACACTGATCGTCGACAAGACCGGCACCTTGACCGAGGGCCGGCCGCGGCTGACCGATGTCGTCGCCGCCGAAGGCATTGCGGAGAATGAATTGCTGGCGCTCGCCGCGACGCTCGAAAAGGGCTCGGAACACCCGCTCGCCGAGGCGATCGTCGAAGGTGCCGCCGAACGCGGCGCCAAGCTTGCAGGTGCCGAGGACTTCGAGGCGATAACCGGCAAGGGCGTTGCCGGCATCGTGTCCGGCAGGAAGGTTGCGCTCGGCAATGCGGCGATGATGGCCGACCTCGGCGTCGACACCGCGCCCGTTTCCGCCAGCGCG
>NZ_RZST01000345.1:0-6029 GCF_003997575.1 Mesorhizobium sp. M1A.F.Ca.IN.022.07.1.1 | reverse complement strand
GTCTGGAAGCGGCGCGCGTCGCCGCCGAACGCGGCCATCAGGCGACGGTCCTCGAAGCGTCCAGCCAGGCCGGCGGCCAGGTGCGGCTAGCGACGCAAAATCCGCGCCGCAAGGAGCTGATCGGCATCATCGACTGGCGGCTTGCCGAGCTCGATCGCCTGGGCGTCGAGATCCGCTACGACACATGGGCCGAAAAAGACGATGTCTTGGCTCTGTTGCCGGATGTGGTGATTGTCGCCACCGGCGGCCTGCCGCAGAACCCGCCGCTGGCAGCGGGCGACAATCTCGTCACCTCGAGCTGGGACATTATGGCCGGCAGCGTCAAGCCGGCCGAGAACGTGCTGCTCTATGACGACAACGGCGGCCATCAGGGCATGGGCGCGGCGGAATTGATTGCCAACAGCGGCTCGAAGCTGGAGCTGGTCTCGCCCGAACGCTTCTTCGCGCCGGAAATGGGCGGCCTGAACCACGTGCCCTATATGCGGGCTTTCCACGAGAAAGGCGTCACCGTCACCATCAACACTCGTCTGCGCTCCGTGCGACGCGAGGGTAACCAGCTCATCGCCGAGCTGGCGTCGGACTTCGCCGATGGCTGGCGCGGCGAGCGGCGCGTCGACCAGGTGGTGGTCGAGCATGGCACCGCGCCGCTCGACGATCTCTACCTCGCGCTGAAGCCGCTGTCGAAGAATGGCGGCGCGGTCGACTACGAGCGGCTGGTAAGCGGCGGCGACATTTTTCCGCCGCGCAATCCGGAAGGCGGCTTTGTTCTGTTCCGCATCGGCGACGCAGTCGCCTCGCGCAACATCCACGCCGCCATCTATGACGGCATCAGGTTCGGCATCCGGATCTGAACCTCGGTCCTCCAATGGCCAGGCTAGACCTGACAGATCTTATTTGCAATTTTCGGGCGCGGATTCGGAGGGCTGCAACCCGGGTCGCATTGTCGGGGGCTTGCTTGACCGGAAAAGATCTGTTCGTTCCGCGCCAGACCAATACGGCGCTCTATATCCAATTGCACGAGTCCGGGCACTCGTTGGGCGATCTTCTACGCGTGCAGAAGGCCTATCGCGTGGCATGCGCGATGTTCAACGGCCGCTATCGAAAGTCGGGACGGCCCTTTATCTGCCATGCGGTAGGCGCCGCCTCGTCTGTGGCGCATTTCGAAAGGGATCTCGATTTCGTCCTCGCGGCGATGTTCCATGCTGCCTATGATAGCGGCCAGTATCCGGACGGCAGGTCCAGCAGGCGCAGCGAGGCGCACCGGAAATGGCTGGAGGGGCGGATCGGGCCGAGGGCTGAAGGCCTCGTCGCCCGCGTCGGCGCCATGAAATTCGACACCGGCGACCCCGAGCGCCTTCTGCAGGAGGGCGTGCCGGCCGGCGATGAGGACATCCTGTTCCTGCAGCTTGCGCACGAGGTCGACGACCTCGCCGACGGCGGCTTGGCATTCGCACCCAAATATGGCCGCTCGATCGAAACGCGGGTCGCGGCCTGCGCCATCTTGGCCAGGCAACTGGGCCGCGAGGATCTCGCCGCGACGATCGACACATATGGCGGCCGTTATGAAGCGCTTGGCTGGGCGGCAGCGCTTCAGGACGTCAGACTGGAAGGTTTTCGCATCGCGCCGAATATGCGGACCTATATAAAGCTGCGACGGGAAAAACTACGCGGCGGTTCCATTGAGGTGATCTGATGCACCGGTGACGGCCGCACCACGGAAACGCACCGGACCTTCAAGGAGAGCCACCTGCCGCGTTGGTCCGGTGCGCCGCGCGCGGCCGCCGGCCTGCACCGGTACCGCGCGAGCCGTTGACGGTTCAGAACATCCTGGCCGTGGCCATGCACAATACGGTGACGACCAGCAGCCCGCCGGCGAGGCGTTCGCCTTTGGTCATTTTCGCGCGCAACTGCGTTTGCGTCGCCGCATCGGCACCGGCCAATCGCCTGCTGGAAGAGGCGACAATGGCGCCCTGCACGCCGGCGGCGATCAGCGCCGTCGCAATGCCCAGCGCCAGCACTATTTCCATCGGGCCGAAAGCGCCTTCGTGGAAGAAATACCAGAGCAGCAGACCGGTCAAGAAGACCATGCCGGAGGCGCCGAGTTGCGGCCGGATAAAGCGCTCCGCCTTGATCTCCGGATCACGGGCAACCGCAATGGTCGTGCCGGCCCAGAAGACGCCGGCCATAACATGCAGGCCGATGACGACTATGTAGACATATTGCATGACTGCATTCCTCTCGTTCGCCCCGCCACCGGTGTGACGCTTTGCCTGTCGGGTTTGCCTATCGGCTGGGTCCGACAACGTTAATAAGACAAAGTTAGATATCTAACAGTTAGATGTCAATGCTTCATGCGAAGTTTCGCCAACCCGTTGCTTGTTCTAGGGTCCAGCCATGACGCCATTTGATCGCCCGCCCATCGGCATGAATCTCGCGCGCACCGCCAAACTGGTGGCGCAGGCCTTTGACGCTGCCTTGGTGGAGGTCGGCGGAACGCTGCCGGTCTGGGTGACCTTGCTCTCGGTCAAGTCGAAGGAACTGGCCAACCAGCGCGAGCTTGCCGGCATGATCGGCATCCAGGGCGCGACGCTGACGCATCACCTCAACGCCATGGAGGCGCAAGGGCTGCTGACGCGCCGCCGCGATCCGCAGAACCGCAGGGTGCATCAGGTGGCGCTGACCGAAACCGGCGAAGCGCTGTTCGAGAAGTTGCGCCTCGAGGCCGTCGCCTTCGACAAAAGGCTGAGAGCTGGGCTGCCGGACGACCGGCTTGCGGAATTCGCCGAGGTGCTGGCGGCGCTTCGGGCGAATGTGGGAGGTTAAGCCCGGCTGCCCTGCAGCACCTTGAGCTTCGCCTTCTTCGGGCTGCGCGCGGTAAGCCATTCGCGCGCCTTGTCCTGCGGCATCGGGAAGGCGATCGAATAGCCCTGCACCTGGTCGCAGCCGATCGCCATCAGCGAGTCGAGCTCGGCCTCCGTTTCCGCGCCCTCGGCGACGATCGAGATGCCGAGCCCGCGGGCAAGCTCGGTGATGGCGCGCACGATCTTGGTGTTGTCGCCGTTCTCGTTGATATTCTGGACGAAGCGGCGGTCGATCTTCAGCCGATCGATCTCGTTCGGGTTGACATGGCTGAGTGAAGCATAGCCCGTGCCGAAATCGTCGAGCTCGAGATGGACGCCCGCCGCGCGGATATGCCTGAGCTTGGCGGCGATGCCGGTCTTCTCGTCGTCGAGGATAACGGATTCAACGATTTCCAGCGACAGCTTCTGCGGCGCAAGCCCTGCCCGCTCCAGCGTTCCGAACAGGAAATTGTCGAAATCCGGCTCGCGCAGCTCGGTGCCCGAGACATTGACGGCGATGCGTCCGAAATCGATGCCGGCGCGATCCCATTCGGCGGCTTCGTTGATCGCCTTGCTGATGACGATGCGGCCGATATCCGGCATGAAGCCGCACTTCTCCGCCACCGGGATGAATTCGCCGGGCGAGATCATGCCGCGCGTGGCGTGTTTCCAGCGCACCAGTGCTTCGATACCGCTGATCTTGCCGCTGGTGAGCGACACTTGAGGCTGGAAATAGACGTCGAAGGTCTTTTCCGCGATCGCCGTGCGGATGTCCTGCTCGAGCTGCTTGCGGTAGTCGAGCTCGCGCCGCAGCTCTTCGGAGAAGAAGGAGAAGCTGCCGCCGCCGAGCTTCTTGGCCGAATAGAGGGCGAGATCGGCATGGACGAGCAGGTCCTGCGCGTTGTCGGCGTCGACTGGATAGACGGCGATGCCGGCGCTGGCGCCAGGCATTATGGTCGTGCCCTGGAAGGTGATCGGCTCGTTGATGTTGGCGATGATGCGCTTGGCCAGTGCATGGATGTCCTCGGTGCTGCCGGCGCCGTTGAGGATCATCACGAACTCGTCGCCGCCCAGACGGGCGCAAAGATCCGATGCGCGGCAGGAATCGCGCATGCGTTGCGCGGTGACGACAAGCACATAGTCGCCCGCCGCGTGCCCCAGCGTGTCGTTGATCTGCTTGAAGCGGTCGAGGTCAAGTTGGATCACCGCCAGCCGCTCGCGGCGACGATGCGCGCCCTTGATCAGCGTGTCGAAATGATCGGTGAGGAAGGTGCGGTTGTGCAAGCCGGTCAGGCCGTCATGCACGGCGATGAAGGCCATCGAATTGCGGGCGTCGACCAGTTCATGCGTCTTGCGCAGGATGGCCTTGGACATCGGCCGGAAGATGAATAGCGCGACCAGCACGATGACGCCGATGGTGGCAAAGAACAGCGTGCGGTGCAGGCTGAGCATCTCATCCGACCGCTCGGTGGCGAAGGCGCTGATGCGCTGGCCGAGCGCGGCATAGCCGGACAAAGTCGCATTGGCGACGGAGGCGTCGAGGCCGACGCGCTCGCCGCCGCCCTTATAGCCGTCGCTTTGCATGCCGAGCTGGGATGCAAATGATGAAACCAGTCGATCGCCGTTGGCGATAAGCCCGACGGAGAAATAGTCGAGATGGAACGGCTTGCTGAACAGCACATATTCGATCGATTGCGGATCGTTGCGCGCCGGCGATAGCGGATCGGCGCCGGTCTCCTTGAGCAGCCGGTCGTAATTGGTCTCGAACTCGCCCGTTGCCTGCTTGAGCGCGGTGACCAGCGCCGGCTGCTTGTCGCGCGGGGCCGCACCGGTCGCGCTGGCCAGGAAGACGATGCGCTGCGACAGCGCCTTCTGCGTGGAGACGATGTTGAGCAGCGCGTCGTTATGCTGCTGCTGCGCCATCAACTGCTGCAGCAGGATGAAGGAAGCCATCACCATGGCGGCGATGATCAGCAAGGCCAGCCAGTAGCCGCTCTTGATCAGCAGAATCAGCTTGCGCGAAACGCTGTGCACCGGCTGCTGCGACATAACTGAGTGACCCCTCCCGATCGACGGATTCCTGCCATGGATTTGCGGCGCCAGAACCCTTGACGTGAAAGGGTTAACAGCTCGGCAAACCGACACGGTGCCAGAGGCGGCGGCGCGACAAAGCTGAGAGGATGGTTATTATGTCCTTTCGCCGATCGTCGCATTTGAACACATTCTTGTCCGGCTGCGCTGAAGGAGCTGCGGCGCGGCTTGCACAACGCCACCGAAGCGGTCGTTTTTGCGATGGATTTTTCTTGTCCGCAGCGCGACAGTCCGCATCAAACAAAATAGGGCCATACGATGAGCGCAGCGTTTCTCTCCCACATCGACAACGAGCTTGAAGGCCTGAAATCGGCCGGGCTCTACAAGTCCGAGCGGGTGATTTCCTCCACGCAGTCGGCCCTGATCGAAGTTGCCGGCCAGAAGGTGCTGAATTTCTGCGCCAACAACTATCTCGGCCTCGCCGACAGCCCCGAGCTGCGCGATGCGGCGAAGCAGGCGCTCGACCGCTACGGCTACGGCATGGCGTCGGTGCGCTTCATCTGCGGCACCCAGGAAGAACACAAAGAGCTCGAAGCCACCATCTCATCCTTCCTCGGCATGGACGACACCATTCTCTACGGCTCCTGCTTCGACGCCAATGGCGGCCTGTTCGAGACGCTGCTCGGCGAGGAGGATGCCGTCATCTCGGACGCGCTGAACCACGCCTCGATCATCGACGGGGTGAGGCTCTCCAAGGCCAAGCGCTTCCGCTACGCCAACAACGACATGGCCGACCTCGAGGCGCGGCTGAAGGAGGCGAAGGACTGCCGCTTCCGGCTGATCGCCACCGACGGCGTGTTCTCGATGGACGGCATCATCGCCAACCTGCAAGGAGTCTGCGACCTCGCCGAGAAATACGACGCCATGGTCATGGTCGACGACAGCCATGCCGTTGGCTTCGTCGGCAAGAACGGCCGTGGCTCGGCCGAGCACTGCGGCGTCGAGGGCAGGGTGGACATCATCACGGGCACGCTCGGCAAGGCGCTGGGCGGCGCGTCCGGCGGCTATACCGCGGGGAAGAAACAGGTGGTCGACTGGCCGCGAGCGCTGACGCAGCCAGTCGACCACCTGTTTCTTCCCCGCGGTATAGCCGCCGGA
>NZ_RZST01000344.1:0-6046 GCF_003997575.1 Mesorhizobium sp. M1A.F.Ca.IN.022.07.1.1 | reverse complement strand
GCTGTAGGTCGCCTGGCGCTCTTCGCCGAGCGTCGGCAGCATCACCGCCATGATCTCGTCATAGCGCTCGGCGGCGCGCAGCAGCACTTCGTCGAAGCGCCCGGACTTGTAGTATTGGGTCGCGCTGGCGAACTCATAGTCGAAGCCGAACGTGTCGAGGAAGCGGCAGAGCATCGCGTTGTTGTGGTCGGCGAAGCTCGCATAATCGCCGCCGAACGGATTGGGCACCGATGTGAGCGGCTTGTGCAGGTAGGGCTCGAGCGCCGCGCGATCGGGCACGTTGTCGGGAATCTTGCGCATGCCGTCCATATCGTCGGAGAAGCACAACAGCTTGGTCTTGACCTTGTCCTGCGTCAGCACGCGGAAGGCGTGCCTTACCATCGTGGTGCGCGCCACCTCGCCGAAGGTGCCGATATGCGGCAGGCCGGACGGGCCGTAGCCGGTCTCGAACAGGACGGTATCGGGAAAGTCCTTGTTCTTGTAGCGGGCAATGATCTTCTTGGCTTCTTCGAACGGCCATGCCTTGCTTTCGCCGGCGGCCGCAAGCATCTCGGCATTGAGATCGATGATGTTTGATCCCGTCATGTCACTTTCCAGGTAATCTGCCGGCCAGATGTGTCGGCTTGGGCGCGCAAAGATTTTCACCCGGTCTCTAGGCGCGACGGGCCGGAGCGTCAACGATTTGCGGCGCTTTTCCTTGCGGCGCCTCAATGGCAATCCTACGTTGAAGCCTCACCATCAAGGAGTTTTGAATGCCTTTGACGCCGCACGAAGCCCTGATCTATCTCATGGTGATCACTTCGGCATCCGACCGCGACATGACCGATGTCGAACTGGCGCGGATCGGAGACGTCGTCCGTTCTTGGCCTGTGTTTGTCGATTTCAACAGCGACAGCCTGGTCGGCGTGGCTCAAGCGTGCCAGCAGGCTCTGCACGATAAGGACGGGCTGGAAGGCGTCCTTGCGCGCGTAGCCGATGCGCTGCCGGAGCGGTTGCGTGACACCGCCTATGCCGCCGCTTTCGAGGTCGCGGCAGTCGATCTCGAAATGCGCATGGAGGAGTTGAGGGTGCTGCAGCTCATCCGACGGGAACTCGATCTCGACACGCTCACCGTGGCGGCGATCGCCCGTGCGGCGAAGGCCCGCCTGCGCACACTGACTTAGAAAAAGCTCACCGGAAAATAGCGCAGATAGAACTCGGCGAAGGTTCCCTTGATCGAGATTTCCTGCAGCGCGTAGTCGAAGGCGGCGGCCAGCGCCGGGTCGCCCGCCCTGGTGGCGATCGCCATGCCCGAGCCCAGATATTCGGGCGCCAGATAAGGGCCGCCGGCGAAGCGGCAGCACCCGGCGGCTTCCGAGCCGCCAAGCCAGAAGGCGAAGCGCATGCCGTCGCCGAAGGCGGCGTCGATCCTGCCGGCCTTGAGGTCCGCGTAGAGGTCCTCGGGCTTGTCGAAGGGCACGACCTGCACCGTGCTGAAATAGTCGCGCAGCATCTTCTCATGCGCCGAGCCGGCGATGACGCCCACGCGCTTGCTGCGCAGCTTGTCGAGGATCGGCTCGGTAAACGCCTTGGCCTTCGGCATGATGAAGCGCGCCGGGAACTGCAGATAGGAACGCGAGAAGGCGTATTTCTCGCGGCTTTCCGGCGTCGCCGCGATGCCGGCGATGATCGCCTCGCCTTCGCCTTTCCGCAGCGCGTCGTCGAGATCGTTCCAGGGCAGCGCCTGGATCTGGCATTTCTCGACGATGCCGAGTTCGGCGCAGATCGCCCGCGCCAGGTCGATGTGGAAACCCGACAGCCGGCCGGAGCCGTCGAGGAAGTTGAAAGGCGGAAAATCGGTGGTGGTGAGGAACCTCAGCCTCGGCAACGCCGAAAGATCGGGCTTCGGCAGCCGCTCCTTGGCATCCCACAGCACCGGAACCTGCAGCTCCGCCGCGCGAGTCGCGTCGGCGAATGGCAACGCTCCGATCAGCGCCGACAGAAGGGCCAGAAATATCCATCGGAATGGCACGATAACGCTCCGCCCAATCATGTCCTTGGCTTTTCGTACGAAAACAGTGCAGGCACAATGTTTTTGATTTCAAACGGGCGAATTCGGCGTATGGTTCAGTGCGTTTGCAAGTTTCAGCGCGCGCCCGCAACAGGGGCAGGTGTCGCGAAGAAACTTGTGGTCCGGGGTTGATGGCGAAGGGTGGTTCGGGCATCTACTATCGGTACGAAAAGCAGAAGCAACATGGGGTAGATGTTGCGATGAGCATGTTCGATAGAACTCTGGAATACATCGACCAATTACAGCACGCCAACACTGCTGCGGCAGTGTGCGAGCGGCTGCTCGGCGTCACCTCGAGTTTCGGGCTGACGGCGCTGATGGCCGGAACGGTCCCGCAACCCGGCACGCCGCGCGGCCAGCAGAAGGACCATGTGCTGCTCTGCGACTGGCCGGGCGAGTGGCTGGAGCGCTATGTGGCGCGCAACTATGTCGACCATGATCCGGTCGTCAGCCACATGAAGCAATTGCAGGCCCCGTTCCAGTGGCGGGAGGCTTCCCAGGCCATCGTCATCGACAAGAGCAGCGACGAGGTCATGGGCGACGCCCGCGAGTTCAAGCTGCGCGACGGCCTCGCCTTCCCGCTGGTCACGCTCGACGGCCAGATCGTCATGGTCTCGCTGGGTGGCGAGTCCGTTGAACTGTCGGACGTCGAATTCGGAATGGTCTCGCTGGTGTCCACCTACGCCATCGGCCGCGCCATGCAGTTTCACACGATGGCCGGCAAGGTCGTCGACCACATCGAACTCACACCGCGTGAGCGCGAATGCCTGCAATGGGCAGCTGTCGGAAAGTCCGAGTGGGAAATTTCGCAGATTCTCGGCATTTCGGAGCATACCTCCGAGAAACACCTTCTCAACGCGAAGAGCAAACTGGGCGCCGCTAACCGTGTGCAGGCAGTCGCCGAGGCGATCAGGCGTGGCTATATTAGCTAAATCGGCCGTGCTGGCCCAGAAACGGTCCCATGCGCATTCGCGTAATATTTTAAGCAAGGGCGAGCGGTGTCCTTGTCTTAAGAGAGGGCTAATACTTTCTTAACGCCAAAGCAAACTGGGCGTCGCCAACCGCGTGCAGGCGGTCGCGGAGGCAGTTAGGCGCGGCTATATTGGCGGGGTCGGTCGGTGCCGACCTAAAAATTCTTGCCTACGCGATCGCGTAATATTTTCCGGAGAGCCCGGCCGTATCTTCCTCTCAAGCCCAGGAGACGGCTAATGCTTTTTTCCCTCACAACTCAGGAATTGATGGAGCGCCCCGATCTGTGGGAAGCGGTTCACCGCCTGCGCTACAAGATCTTCGTCGAGGAGATGGGCTGGACCGATCTCGACCGCCCGGACGGCCTCGAGATCGACCAATTCGATCATGACGAGGCCGAGCATCACCTCGTCATCCGCAACGGCGAGCTAGCCGGCTATCAGCGCATGCTGCCGACGACGCGGCCGCATCTACTGACCGATGTGCTGACGGACCTCTATGAGGGGACGCCGCCCTCGGGGCCGCGAGTCTGGGAGCTGACCCGCTATGCGGTGGCGCCGGGCTTCCGTGACGGCAAGCGCGGCGTCTCGACGGTCGGCACCGAGCTGATCGCAGGTTTCGTCGAATGGGGCCTCAAGCGCAACGTCAACCAGGTCATCATCGAGTTCGAACCGATGTGGGTGCTGCGCGCGCTGCAGCTGCACTTCCTGGCGACGCCGCTCGGTTACCAGCGCACCTATGGCAACCAGCAGGTGGTGGCGACGCTGCTCACCTTTTCCGAGCATACGCTGGAGGTGGTGCGCCAGCGCCGCAACCACTTCCCGCCGGTGCTGATGAGAGGCTATCCCGGCCAGCTCGGCCTCAGACAGGCTTCGTGAGGAGGTTGTCATGAGCTTCCACCCCGAACCTGAGCTGCGCGGCCACACGCTGGTCGTCACCGTGTCTTCGCATGACGGCCGGCCGGTGCTGGACAGGCACGCCTATGCGAGCCTCGCCAGGACCTTCCACGAGGCCGCCGTCAACGACGAGATTCGCGTGGTCGTGCTGCGCGGCCTCGCCGGCTGCTTTTGCCTCGGCGGCGATTTCTCGGAGTTCCTCGACGCCGCCAAGCACCAGCAGCTGATTGCCGCCGTCACCGATATGTTTCGCAGGCTTGCGACCTTTCCCAAGCCGGTCCTTGCCTGCGTGGACGGGGACGCCGTCGGCGTCGGCTGCACCATCTTGTTCCACTGCGACATGGTGATCGCCTCCAGGGGCAGCACGTTCAGGGTGCCGTTCGTCGATTTCGGCCTGGTACCGGACGCGGCGACCAGCATCCTGGCACCCCAGAAGCTCGGCTATGCCGGCGCCTTCCGCTTCTTTTGCCTGGGCGACACACTGGGCGTCGACGACGCCAAGGCGCTTGGCCTTGTCGGTGAGATCGTGGAAGGCAGCGCCGAGGAAATAGCCTTGGCGCGGGCAAGGCAGCTCGCCAAGAAGCCGGTTGCCGCGCTGTTGCAGACCCGCGGCCTGCTCAAGGGGGATACGGACGTTCTGTGCGACCGCATCGACCATGAGATATCGCTGTTCCAGCAAGCGCTGCAGGACGACGCCACGCTGAAGCGTTTGCAGCGGATCGCCCGCCTCGCGGCGTGACACCTTGGTGGAAAGTCTCAGCGCCGCGTACCCGCGAAGGTGCGCGGCGCTGTAATGTTGGCCGCCGGCCGCGGGCATGGTGCAAGCTATTTCTCCAGGAACGACGGGCCTTCCCCGATGATCTTCTTGTCGGGCTTGCCGACGGCGTCGAGGTCGCGGCCGTCATAAGGCAAGGACAGAAGGATACGCTGGATCACCGCAAGCCGCGCACGGCGCTTGTCGTTGGCGCGCACGATGATCCAGGGCGCGAACTCCTTGTGAGTGCGCTCGAACATCAGGTCGCGCGCCTTGGTGTAATCGTCCCATTTGCTGATGCCGGCGACGTCGATCGGCGAGAATTTCCAGTTCTTCAATGGCGACCAGCGGCGATCATGGAACCGTTCAAGCTGCGTCTCGCGACCGATGTTCAGCCAGAATTTGAAGAAGTGGATACCCTCGTTGCAGATCATCCGCTCGAAATGCGGCGTCTCGTCGAGGAATGTCTCGTGCTGCTCCGGGGTGCAGAATCCCATGACCGGCTCGACGCCGGCGCGGTTATACCAGGAGCGGTCGAAGGTGACGAACTCGCCGGAGGTCGGGAAATGGTCGACATAGCGCTGATAGTACCATTGGCCATGCTCCGTCGGCGTCGGCTTGGTCAGCGCCACGTTGCGCGCCGTGCGCGGGTTCATGTACTGCCGCAGGACGAAGATCGTGCCGCCCTTGCCGGCCGCGTCGCGCCCCTCGAACAGCGCCAACACCCGTTTGCCGGTCGCCTGCAGCCAGGCCTGCGCCTTGACCAATTCGATCTGCAGCCGCTCGAGTTCCTCGTCGTACTCTTCACCCTTCATCTTCTTGTCGTAGGGATAGCCGCCGGCGGTCAGCTTGTTGTCCTCGATCCAGTCCGGCAGCACCGGGTTGTCGATGTCGAACTCGCGTTCCTTACCGCCTATCCTCATCTTGATCGGTCCTGCGGCAGGCGCCGCGTCGGCATTTCCCTCGGCTTTTTTCATCGGGACGAACCTTTTCAGCTTGCGGACTCGTGCTATGGGAGCCTCTGAGGCGTTGCGTCCGACCGGACGCGCGGTAGCACTTTGATTTTGCGCATGAACACTCCAGAAAATCGATTCCGATTTGTGGCGGTCATGCGCAGGTCGAGTCGGCTGACCTTTCACCGACGTGAGATACGAGGCAGCGCATGGTCGATAAGGGCGCAGACCAGAAAGGCGCAACGCGGGCAGCCATAGCCCAGCTGCGGCGCAGCCGCTGGTTGCTGGCCGCGGCCCTGGTCGCGGTCCTCGGCGTCTATTGTTTCGGCGGCCTTTCGATCTTTGTGCCTCTGCTGGCCGTGGCGTTGCTGGTCGCGGCCGCAATGCTGCCGACCGCCGCCGAGCGCCAGTCAGCCGGCGGGAC
>NZ_RZST01000343.1:0-6050 GCF_003997575.1 Mesorhizobium sp. M1A.F.Ca.IN.022.07.1.1 | reverse complement strand
GTCTTGGATTCCTCGACCGTTATGACGCCTTCACCACCAACCTTCTCCATCGCCTCGCCGATGAGTTCACCGATGAGGGGATCGTTATGCGCGGAGATCGTTGCTACCTGTTCCTTCTCGCGCCTGGTCGAGACCGGCCGTGATATCTGCTTGAGCGTTTCGACTGCGCGCTTCGTTGCGCGGTCGAGACCGCGCTTGATGTCGATTGCGCTCGCGCCCGCGACGACATTGCGCACCCCGTCGGCAAACATCGCGTGGGCGAGAATGGTTGACGTGCTCGTTCCGTCACCGACCATGTCGCCGGTCTTTTCGGCCGCCTGTCTCAACATGCGCGCGCCGAGATTTTCTTCCGGATCCTTCAGATCGAACTCCTTGGCGATCGTCACCCCGTCGTTGCAGACGATAGGGGCGCCCCACTTTTTCTCGATCAGAACCGACTTCGAACGCGGGCCGAGTGTCACCCGCACGGCTTCGGCAAGGTGGGTTGCGCCGCGCAGAATCTTTTCGCGCGCCGCCGAGCGAAACAACACTTGCTTGTGAGCCATGGTCATCTCCGAGAGAGTCAGACTCGTTGATTTAACCAAGTTGTCGCAGACGGGCCTTGATGCGCGTCAATAGTGGTTCCAGAGCAGCATTTGCCGCAATCAAGCTGGCTCGTTGTGCTTTCACATCAGCAGATATGACGCGCGGACACGACGGCGGTTGCCCAAGCCCCAACTGCCTATCAAATTGCGAGGGCATTGAATTGAGCCAGATCAATGGAGTGGCCGCTACCCAGGCTATGGTGGGGTAGCTCGGAGACATACCCGATGTTACCTTTCACGGGCGGTCAGTTTCTTGCCAACCTGGTCGCTTACAATGAAGCCATCTGGCCAGTGCAACTGGCAGCATTTGCGATTGGCATCCTCGCCATGGTCCTGCTGATTTGGCGACCGCGAATGGCGGACCGCCTAATCGCCGCTGTTTTGGCAGTAATGTGGCTATGGACGGGCGCCGCCTATCATTGGCTTCATTTCGCCGAGATCAACCCGGCGGCATATATCTTCGCAGCCCTGTTCGTCGTACAGACAGCAGTGCTCGGCTATGCTGGCGTCGGCAAGGGTCAGCTGAGTTTCCGGCTTTACTCTGGAACTGCCGCCAGCGTGGGGATTAGCTTGATCGCCTACGCGGCCGTCCTCTACCCCGTTCTCGGCATTTGGACGGGCCATGCATATCCTGAGATGCCAGTGTTCGGTGTCACGCCCTGTCCGGTGACGATCGTCACGCTCGGGTTCTTCCTCCTCGCGAAGCCGCCTGTGTCTCCGTGGTTGTTTGCAATCCCACTGATCTGGTCCTTGATAGGAGGAAGTGCTGCATTCCTTCTCGGCATGCCGCAAGACTGGTTGCTTCTCATGAGCGGTGTCATCGCCGTTTGCTTGACCGTGGCCTCCCGCCGCAAAAGCCGAATTGGGAGGTCCCAACTGTAGGCCCGCGCCCAATCCTTGGCGAAGTTTTTGCAATGAGTAGAAGGGTTCGTTTCTTGCTGGTCATGCTCATCGCTATGGCGACAGCGTCCGGTTTGGCTTTCTTGCTCTACAGGAACGAACTTGGTCGACTGCGCGACGCCGTCGGCCGAGGCAGCCGAGTCGCCAACATCGACATCGGCCCGATCGAATACGCCGACAACGGTGCGGGCATTCCGCTGCTCTCGATCCACGGGGCCGGCGGTGGCTTTGACCAAGGCCTTGCCCTTGCTGCCGATCTTGTGGGCGAGGGCTTTCGGGTTGTCGCTCCCTCGCGCTTCGGCTATCTGCGCACGCCCGTTCCGCAAGACCGCTCAGCAGCCGCGCAGGGCGATGCGCACGCGGCGCTGCTTTCTGAACTGAACATTCCCAAAGCGGTGGTTGTCGGCGTTTCGGCAGGCGCGCGTTCTGCGGTCGAGCTGACACTCCGCCACCCGGACAAGGTCGCCGTTCTCATTCTGATCGTTCCAGCCCTTTATTCGCCCGCCAGGCCGGTCGCGATCGACGTGAACCGCGGCAACGAGTTCGCATTCTGGGCCGTCAATGCCGGCGGCGATTTCGCCTGGTGGGCCGCCGAGACTATCGCACCGTCGATACTCCTTCGCTTTGTCGGCGTTCGGCCGGCGCTGGTTGCGGCTGCGCCCCAAGCCGAGAGAATCCGCGTCATGAGCTTCGTCAGGAACGTTGAACCGCTGTCGCTGCGCTTCCCCGGAATTAATATCGACAGCGCCCCCGAGCTGCATGAACTGCCGTTGGAACAAATCACTGCACCGACAATAATCATTTCCGCGCGCGACGACCTGTTTAACACGCTCCCAGCAGCCGAATTCGCAGCCGCTAAGATTCATGGTTCCAAGCTGCTCGTCTACGACACCGGTGGACATCTTTTGGTTGGACAGGCACAGCAGGCTCGCAAAGCGATCCGCATGTTTCTAGCCGGCGCGGGCCTGATCCAGTCATCAAATCGCCTGAAACAGTGACGCAACGTCCGCCTGAGCGGTGCCATGCCACCGCAGGAGCGATACGGAGCGCGTCAAGGGATCACGGCAGCTTTGCATCTGCCCTCGGATCACCCTGAACTTTGCCCCCGTGAAAGGCTCTTCTACCGATGCGACCGAAACCGCGAGGATATGTGGAAAGGACGAGGGCACTACCAGCGGCGCCTGCACGGTTCGGGTCTGCAGCTACCATCATGCTGTGAATGCGAGCCTGCGAGTGGCGCCGGAGCACGAAGTGTTCTCGATTGGGAGTCCAGAGCAATGACTTGCAGCTAGGGCACGGTGGATTATCCTTGCCATAAAGCAAGTGCGCTCACGTTCCCACGTCTCGAAAGGGAGATCGATGCCAGCGAGAGATGTCCCGGGGTTGCAGGGCCGCTTGCTTTAGGCTGCATTCTCACGTCGCTTCGAAGGCCTGAACGGATACCTGCTTGCGATAGCTGCGGTGGCCGTCGTCTTCGCCATTCGATTCGCTCTGCAGGGTGCCCTTGGGAACACCCTTGCCTACATACTTTTCGTTCCTGTCATCTTAGTCGCTGCGATCCTGGGCGGCATCGGTCCAGGCCTGATTGCAGTCCTTCTTTCCTTTGCTCCGGCGGCCTACTTCACCGGCATCAACCAATTCAGCTGGCTGCAAGCCGCGGTCTTCGTACTTGTCGGGCTTACGATTGCCTGGATGGGAGAGATGCTGCATCACGCACGCCGCTCACTTGACAGGACCGAAGACCAGCTGAGGTCGCGAGAAGCCCATCTGCGCTCGATTCTGGACACTGTCCCTGACGCAACCGTCGTGATTGACGAGAAAGGGCTGATCACCTCCTTCAGCGCAGCGGCCGTTCGCCAGTTCGGTTACACAGAGACAGAGCTCCTGAACCACAATGTCCGTCTTCTGATGCCGGAGCCATATCAAGGCGAACATGACAGCTACATTCAGCGCTATCTGACGACCGGAGAGAAACGCATTATTGGTGTGGACCGCGTGGTGGTCGGGCGCAGGAAGGATGGGTCAACCTTTCCGATGAAGCTGTCTGTCGGCGAGATGAGATCGCCCGCCGGCAGATTCTTCACCGGCTTCATTCGAGACCTGACCGAACGCGAAGAATCCGAAGAACGGTTGCAACAACTCCAAAGCGAACTGGCTCGGCTCGCCCGTCTGAACGAACTGGGCGAAATGGCTTCGACGCTCGCTCACGAGCTCAACCAGCCCCTCTCTGCCATTGCAAACTATTCGCAAGGCTGTGTCCGCCTCGTGAAAGCTCTGGATAACACGACGGCTGAGCAATTGGGGGAGGCGCTCAGGGATTTCGTGACCCGCGGCGAGACCGAGAAGTCACCGGAAGATGTGCGCAAGCTGATCGAGGAAGCTGGAGCTCTGGCACTCGTCGGCTCTCGCGAGCAAGGTGTGCGGTCAGTGTTTGAATTCGGTCCTGACGCCGAAGAGGTTTTGGTAGACAGAGTACAAATCCAGCAGGTTTTGATCAACTTGATCCGAAATGCCCTGGAGGCAATGCGTGGAAGCTTCGATCAACACATGTCCGTTGTCGCGGGCCGTGCGGACGACCAATTCGCGCCTGGCAGTAGCTGACACGGGACCGGGAATCTCAGATGAAATCGCGGCCAATGCTGTTCCAACCTTTCGTGACCAGCAAAGCAAGCGGCATGGGAATCGGGCTCTCAATTTCCAAGCGCATTATCGAGGCACACGGTGGGAAGATCGCAGCCCGTCGAAATGGAACGGTGGCGCGACCTTCAAGCTGTCCCTGCCGATAGCCAGTGACGAGGTGGCGGATGCCCAATAACAGCTATGTCGTGCATATAGTCGACGATGAGGAGCCCGTGCGCCGATCCCTTCGTTTCCTGCTGAGCGTCATGGGATTCAGCGTGCAACTCCATGAATCAGCGACAAGCTTCCTTGCTGCAGCTCCCTACCCTGGCAAAGCGTGTCTCGTTACCGATCTCGGCATCCCCGATATGAGCGGCGTCGAACTCCTGGAGCGCCTTAACGAGCTGGGTGCGATGGTGCCTTCGATCGTCATCACAGGTCGCGGTGACGTACCGATGGCCGTGGCAGCCATGAGAGCAAGAGCGGTCGATTTCATCGAAAAACCGTTCGAAGACGCCGTCCTTTGTCGATGCCATCGAACGAGCCGCAACTAGATTTGGCGAAGATGCCAAGAACGACGATGACACCATCCTATTCGCCCGTCTCGCCACAAAAATCCTCGCCCGCGCTCGTCGATTGATTTGCCGCAAGGCGACTGAAGACAGGCCGCGCATATTGGCTGGCTATCTTTGCCGACCACAGGGCGTCCGAACGCCCGGCAAGTAACCTTCGAACGGTAAAGCGAGATGTGGGAACTAATTTCAGTGTGCCCACTCGGCAGGCATTATGTGTTGGGACTCAGCACGTGACCAGGTCAGTGTGGCCGAAACCCTTTGAGTAATCGAGTACGGAGATCACCGTTGGCATTACGCGGAAAATGCGGACTTGCTCCGGGGTCGGCATGGGCCCGGGCAGGGTGGCTTGCGGCGGATACTTGTCCGGCAGCATCTTCAGAACCCTTTCCGCTTCGTCCCGATCTGTGACCGGCTGCGCGCGCGCCGCCATGGAAAGTCCTGTGATTTCCATTACCTGCGGCGTATCATGGTCGATAGTCAGAGATACGCGATTATCTCCAGCCAGATTATGCGCCTTCTGACTGTCTAAACCACAGAGGAAGTAAAGAGTAAGGCCTTCGTTGACGTATCCGACGGTCGTCGCCTGTGGCCAACCGTCCGGCCTTAGAGTTGCGATCGTCATGATCCGATGCTGATCCAACAGCGTCTCGATCTTGTTTCTAATCTCCTGATTCATTCATTGCCTCCGACTCCATCGTTTGCTGCGACATTAGCCCATGCCGGCCAGCCCAGGCATTGATGCACATCAACTTAGCCGTTGCGAAAAAGCGTACCTGTCGGGAGCAAGACGGGTGCCGTTTAATCGACACAGTTTGATCGTGATCCTTATCGTTGCAGACGATCGGCGCGCCCCACGTCCTTTCAGAACGGGACTTCGATCCGAGCGTTACCCGCAAAGCGTTGGCCAGCTGGGGTCGTGCGCGCGAAGCATCTTTTCGCGTGCCGCTGAGCGAGCAATACCTGTTTGTGAGCCATGCACTTATCCGGGTGTCGGATCGATTCGCATAGCTCCGCCGTCGCCGACCGGCTTTGATGCGCATCAATTGCGTAGTGGCGACACATCTGTCGTGTTGACTGGGATCAATGCCGCCAAGGTCTTTGGCTGCTCTGCTGCCGTCTGCTCACCTCAGGAGGTAGCCATGCGGACGAACGAAACACCGCACTACGACGCCAGCGTCAACACGACGGGTTGCTGCCCCAAATTCAACCCAGGCGGCTGGGACGATCAGGAATTGCACTTCACCGACAAGCCCTTCGTGAGGGCGACCACCCACAGCGTCATGCATGTTCCAGTGAATATGGGCAGCGTCTTTGCCCGTGTTAACGAGCACATCGCCGACGCCGGCGCTTCTGATGAAGGCCAGTTCATCGT
>NZ_RZST01000342.1:0-6052 GCF_003997575.1 Mesorhizobium sp. M1A.F.Ca.IN.022.07.1.1 | reverse complement strand
GTCGCCTCGCTGGTCGCGATGGCGCTGTCCTTCGTCGGCTATTCCCGGCTGGTCTTCGACCGATAATCTCTGGCCGATTGGCAGAAGCCGCCGATTTCCCTATATCGGCGGCAGAGATTGCCGGAGACCCGAGATGCCGTTGAAAATCGCCGTCCAGATGGACCATGTCTCGACGGTGTCGATCGCCGGCGACACCACGTTCGCGCTGTCGTTGGAAGCGCAGCGGCGCGGCCACCAGCTTTTCCACTACACACCCGACCGGCTGTCGATGCGGGGCGGCAAGGTGTTCGCGCGCGCCGAGGAGATGCAGGTGCGCGACGAGAAGGGCAGTCATTATTCGCTGGGCGAGCCGGTGCGCACCGATCTGTCGGAGATGGACGTGGTGCTGCTCAGGCAGGACCCGCCCTTCGACATGAACTACATCACCACAACCCACATTTTGGAACGCATCCATCCGAAGACGCTGGTGGTCAACGACCCGGCCTGGGTGCGCAACAGCCCGGAAAAGATCTTCGTCACCGAATTCCCGGACCTGATGCCGGAGACGCTGATCACCAAGGATCCGCAGGAGGTGGCCGCCTTCCGCAAGGAGTTCGGCGACATCATCGTCAAGCCGCTCTACGGCAATGGCGGGGCGGGCATCTTCCATCTGCACGAGGCCGACCGCAACCTCGCCTCGCTGCTCGAAATGTTCGGCCAGCTGTTCCGCGAGCCCTATATCGCGCAGCGCTATCTCAAGGACGTGCGCAAGGGCGACAAGCGCATCATCCTGATCGACGGCGAGCCGGTGGGCGCCATCAACCGCGTGCCGGCCGAGCACGATTCGCGCTCCAACATGCATGTCGGCGGCCGCGCCGAGAAGACCGAGCTCACGGAGCGCGAACGCGAGATCTGCGCCCGCATCGGGCCAGCGCTCAGGGAACGCGGCTTCATCCTCGTTGGCATCGATGTCATCGGCGACTACATGACCGAGATCAACGTCACCTCGCCGACCGGCGTGCGCGAGGTGCGGCGCTTCGGCGGCGCGGACATTGCTGCCCTGTTCTGGGACTGCGTCGAAGGGAAGCGGAAGTAGCGCCCCTCAGCTGCCCGGTGGGCGGGACCGTATGTTCCCGTAATGTTCTTGCTTAAGCTGCAAATCTGTGGTTGTCTAACCTGATCCCGCTCGCCGCCTGATCGCAGGACCGGCGAGCGAGCCGGTATCCGGGGGCTTGAGACAAGATGGTAGCGCGGGTTCGCACGGTGGCTTTCCAGGGCATCGAGGCCGTGCCGGTCGATGTCCAGGTGATGATCGCGCCGGGCAAGGTCGGCATGCAGATCGTCGGTTTGCCGGACAAGGCGGTGGCAGAGAGCCGGGAACGCGTGCAGGCCGCGCTTCATGCCTCCGGCCTGTCGATGCCGTCGAAGAAGGTGACGGTGAATCTCGCGCCGGCGGACCTGCCCAAGGAAGGCAGCCACTACGATCTGCCGATCGCGCTCGGATTGATGGCCGCGCTCGGCGCCATTCCGGGCGATATGCTGGCCGGCTATGTCGTGCTCGGCGAATTGTCGCTCGACGGCACCATCGCCGCTGTCGCCGGCGCGCTGCCGGCGGCGATCGGCGCCAACGCCGAAGGCAAAGGGCTGATCTGTCCGTTCGCCTGCGGGCCGGAGGCAGCCTGGGCCGGCAAGGATTTCGATATCCTGGCGCCGCGCAGCCTGATCGCCATCGCCAACCATTTTCGCGGCACCCAGGTGCTGTCGCGTCCCGAGGCCGGCATCCAGGTCGCCGCGCGCGACCTGCCGGACCTTGCCGACATCAAGGGCCAGGAAAGCGCCAAGCGGGCGCTGGAAGTGGCGGCGGCGGGCGGGCACAATCTCCTGATGGTCGGACCGCCGGGCTCGGGCAAGTCGATGCTGGCGCAAAGGCTGCCCTCGATCCTGCCGCCGCTGGCGCCGAAGGAGCTGCTCGAAGTCTCGATGATCGCGTCGGTGGCGGGCGAGCTCGGCGAAGGCAAGCTGACAGACCGGCGGCCGTTCCGGGCGCCGCATCACTCGGCGTCGATGGCGGCGATGGTGGGCGGCGGCTTGCGCGTGCGGCCGGGCGAAGTGTCGCTTGCGCATCACGGCGTGCTGTTCCTCGACGAGTTCCCGGAATTCACGCCGCAGACGTTGGACGCGCTGCGCCAGCCGCTGGAGACCGGCGACTGCGTGATCGCGCGCGCCAACCACCGCGTCACCTATCCGGCGCGCATCCAGCTGGTGGCGGCGATGAACCCGTGCCGCTGCGGCATGTCGGGCGAGCCCGGCTATCGCTGCCTGCGCGGCGAGCGCTGCCGCACCGAATACCAGGCGCGCATTTCCGGCCCGCTGCTCGACCGCATCGATCTCAGGATCGAGGTGCCGGCGGTCTCGGCAAGCGACCTGATCCGGCCGGACAAGGCCGAGACCAGCGCCGCTGTGGCGCAGCGCGTGGCGCGCGCCCGGGCCATGCAGCGCGAGCGGCTGGAAAGGCTGGGTGCGGCGGCCACCACCAACGCGCACTGCCCGCCTTCGGTCATCGAGGCGATCGCCAGGCCCGACGCCGCCGGGCTGACGCTGCTCAAGGACGCCAGCGAAAAGCTCGCCTTCTCGGCGCGAGCCTATCACCGCGTGCTGAAGGTCGCGCGGACGCTCGCCGATCTCGACGCCAGCGAAACCGTCGGCCGCATCCATCTCGCCGAGGCGATCTCCTACCGCATGAGCGCGGAGCGCATGGCGCAGGCGGCGTAAGGTCCCTGGCGCGGATTTCCGGCGCTACCCCGCCCGGTCCCTCGCCTTCAGCTCCAGCCTGCGCGCATGCAGCACCGGCTCGGTGTAGCCGTTGGGCTGGACTGTCCCCTTGAACACTAGGTCGCAGGCGGCCTGGAAGGCGATCGACTTGTCGAAATCCGGCGCCATCGGCCGGTAGAACGGGTCGCCGACATTCTGGCGATCGACGATCGCCGCCATGCGCTGCAGCGAATCCCGGACCTGGATCTCCGAGCACACCTTGTGGCGCAGCCAGTTGGCGATGTGCTGCGAGGAAATGCGCAGCGTGGCGCGGTCCTCCATCAGGCCGACATCGTTGATATCGGGCACTTTCGAGCAGCCGACACCCTGATCGATCCAGCGCACGACATAGCCGAGAATGCCTTGCGCGTTGTTGTCGAGCTCGCGCTGGATCTCGTCCGGGGTCCAGTTCGGCCGCACCGCCACGGGCACCGACAGGATGTCGTCGAGCCTGGCCTTCGGCCGGCTCCTCAGCGCCGCCTGCACGGCGTGCACATCCACTTTATGATAGTGGGTGGCGTGCAGCGTCGCCGCGGTCGGCGACGGCACCCAGGCGGTGTTGGCGCCGGCCTTGGGGTGCGCGATCTTTTGCTCGAGCATCGCCGCCATCAAATCCGGCATGGCCCACATGCCCTTGCCGATCTGGGCGTGGCCGGCGAGGCCGCATTCCAGGCCGGTGTCGACGTTCCACGCCTCATAGGCGGAAATCCAGGCCGCCTGCTTCATGTCGCCCTTGCGGATCATCGGGCCGGCTTCCATCGAGGTGTGGATCTCGTCGCCGGTGCGGTCGAGGAAGCCGGTGTTGATAAAGACGACGCGCTCCCTTGCGGCGCGGATCGCTTCCTTGAGGTTGACGGTGGTCCGCCGCTCCTCGTCCATGATGCCCATCTTGATGGTGTTCTTGGCCATGCCGAGCAGGGCCTCGACGCGATCGAAGATTTCCACGGCGAAGCCGACTTCCTCCGGCCCGTGCATCTTGGGCTTCACCACATACATCGAGCCGGCTCGGGAGTTGGCGCGGCGGCCGTTGTCGCCGACATCGTGCAGCGCGATCAGCGCGGTGAGCGCCGCGTCCATGATGCCTTCCGGCACCTCGTTGGCGTCGCGGTCGAGGATCGCCGGATTGGTCATCAGGTGGCCGACATTGCGCACCAGCATCAGCGAGCGTCCGGGCAGCAGCAGCTGGCCGCCATTCGGCGCCGTGTAGCGGCGGTCCGGATTGAGCTTGCGGACAAAGCTCTTGCCGGCCTTGGTGATCTCTTCCGCCAGGTCGCCCTTCATCAGGCCGAGCCAGTTGCGATAGACGACGACCTTGTCCTCGGCATCGACGGCGGCGACCGAATCCTCGCAATCCTGAATGGTGGTCAATGCGGCCTCGAGGACGACGTCGGCAATGCCGGCCGCATCGGTCTTGCCGATCTGACTGGCATGATCGACGACGATCTCGATATGCAGGCCGTTCTTTACCAGAAGCACGGCTTCCGGCGTGGCGGCGTCGCCGCGGTAGCCGACGAACTGCTTCGGGTCGGCAAGCGTGGTGGCGCCGGCGCCTTCGCCGACCTTCAGCGCGCCGTTCGCCACCGAGAGCCCGTTGATGCCGGCCCATTTGCCGGTGGTGAGCGGCACGGACTGGTCGAGGAAGTCCCTGACCCAGGCGATCACCTTGGCGCCGCGCGTGGGATTGAACGTTTTGCCCCTTTCGGCGCCTCCCGTCTCGGGAATGGCGTCGGTGCCGTAGAGCGCGTCATAAAGCGAGCCCCAGCGCGCATTGGCGGCATTGAGCGCATAGCGCGCGTTCATCACCGGCACGACCAGCTGCGGCCCGGCGACGGCCGCGATCTCCGGGTCGACGTTTTCGGTCGAGACGCTGAAGGCCGGACCTTCCGGCACCAGATAGCCGATCTCTTCGAGGAAAGTTCTGTACAGCTCCATGTCGACCGGCGCGCCGTTGGCGCGGTACCAGTCGTCCAGCCTCTCCTGCATGGCGTCGCGCTTGGCGAGCAGCGCGCGGTTCTTCGGCGCGAGGTCGTGGACGATCTCTGAAAAGCCGGTCCAGAACTTTTCCGGATCGATGCCGGTGCCGACTGCTGCCTCCTCGGCGACGAAGTCATGGAGCTCCCGGGCAATCTGCAACCCGGCGATCTCGATGCGGTCGGTCATCAGCACGTCTCCAGATGGGTAAGGCTTTGCCGGGGCTTTGACATGTTTGGGGTTCAAGGGTCAATTCGGCTTAGGGTGAAGGTGCGGCGCGGTTTCCCTTCTCCCCTTGTGGGAGAAGGTGGATCGGCGCGCAAGCGCCGAGACGGATGAGGGGTGTTCCAGCGGAGTGCGGCGCTGGTGTTCCCTGGAGCACCCCTCATCCGTCGCCTCCGGCGACACTTTCTCCCACAAGGGGAGAAGGGGGAAGGCGCGCTCACACCGCAATCCTTGGGCGCCCAGAGGCCACCGCCACCACATGCGCCTCGATGAACATGCGCTGGTTCTCGACCGTCGAGACCTTGAACTCGGTGGACACATCGATTTCGGCGCTGTCGGTGCCGGCATTCTTCGCGCGTTCGGCGACGATCGCCCGCACGTCGGCTTCCGCCGCGGCGATCGCCTTCTCCTCCTCGGTGAAGTCGCGCACCGTCTGCCCCGAGGCGAGCCGGAAAAGCCCTTCCCTGGGCTGGCTGACGCGGGCCTCGGCCGAGACGCGGACCTGGCCGACGACGGCGCCGAGCGCATTGGCGACGTCGGTGTCTTCCGGCACGATGCAGCCATTGCCGATCAGCGGCGGCAGGCCGGCGTAATGCAGCGGCGCCGAGGCGCCGAGGCCGATCACCGGCCGGTCGAGCGCGACGCTGAAGCGGGCGATGCCGGGATGCGCATCGACGGCGCGCTGCACCAGCGCATGCGCGACGGTGGCGGCGCCGTCCAGCCCGTCCTCGGCGAAGGCGGTTTCGAGGATGTATTCGGCCGACCAGCGCGTCAGCGTGACGAGCACGCGCTGGGCGAGCGCTTCCGGCGTCGCGGCGATCGCCTGGCCGCGGCCGTCGCGGCGGCGGGAAAACAGCTCGGCGCCGAGACGGGCGGCGGCGGGATCCCAGTTCGACTGCTTGCCGAGCACATGGGCGGCGTCGGACGGCGTGAAGCCGCAAATGTGCACCAGGCCGCGCGCCACCAGCCGGTTGAGCGTGGCGTTCTGGGCGTTGGAGCTGAGCAGCCGGTCGAGCGCCAGCGGGGTGGCGCCGATCGCGTCGTAGAGTTTCGCTTCCGGCGCGGT
>NZ_RZST01000341.1:0-6120 GCF_003997575.1 Mesorhizobium sp. M1A.F.Ca.IN.022.07.1.1 | reverse complement strand
GCCCGGGGCTAGACCGTGGAGGCGGTGCATCGATGACATCGCCGCCCAAGGTGTCGAGGCGACAGGCGCTGGCCTTTGCCGCCGGAGCCGTTGTCGCCGTCTCCCCTCCGCCGCAATCCGCTGCGCTCGCGACGGCCGGCCAAGTTCCGTCGCGCGGCTTCAACCTTCCCGGATGGCTCGACCGAAACGATGGGCTTGCTCCCGCCACGGCCACGCTTGAGAAGCTGCGGCAATCAGGCTTCGAAACGATCCGGCTGCCGGTCAACAGCGATCTCGTCTCCAGCGGCGACCCGGCAACGCTTCGCCGCATCCAGAACGGGATCAGGGATCTTGTCGGGCTGGGCTTTTCGGTCCTCCTCGACATGCATCCTTCTGGCGAGCTCGTAGCGGCTTTTCGAAACGATCCCGAGGCGGCTGCAGGAAGAGTGCTTCAGGCCTGGACGGCGTTGCGTGCCGTCGTTGCCGATCTGCCTGCGGAGTGGGTCTATCCCGAGCTGCTGAACGAGCCACCGATGGAACGGAGCGCCTGGCTGGCGCTGCGGGAACGGATCGCCGCGGCGCTGCGGGCGAAATGTCCGCGCCACACGCTGGTCTGGGGACCGGCACGGTTTCAGGGCATCTGGGAAATCGCCGACACGCCGCCGCTCGCCGACGACAACCAGATTGCCGCCGTTCACTATTACGCCCCCTTGGCCTTCACCCACCAGTGCGAGACCTGGGATGCCTCGCCGCTCGCCCGCATCGCGGACCTGCCCTTTCCCGCAAGCAAGGGAATGGCCCAGGTGAGCCGGCTTATCTCCAAACTGCGGTCGGCCGGCGACGAAGAAGCCGCCAACCTCGTTGAAGAGGAATTGTCGGCGCCTTGGACGGCCGCGCGGATCGGCTCCGATTTTGCCGATCTGGCGCGCTGGTCCACCACCAACGGCT
Organism: Mesorhizobium sp. M1A.F.Ca.IN.022.07.1.1; assembly: GCF_003997575.1. Classification (NCBI taxonomy): domain Bacteria; kingdom Pseudomonadati; phylum Pseudomonadota; class Alphaproteobacteria; order Hyphomicrobiales; family Phyllobacteriaceae; genus Mesorhizobium; species Mesorhizobium sp. M1A.F.Ca.IN.022.07.1.1. The sequence continues at coordinate 5,193 of NZ_RZST01000341.1, read as the reverse complement.
GCCCGGTCATGCTGAACGAATTCGGTGTGCTCAACTTCTGCGTGGATGCCGAAAGCCGCGCCTCCTGGGTGCGCGCCGTGCGCAAGGCGGCTGAAGCGAACCATGTGGCATGGACCTATTGGGAGCTCGATCAGGGCTTCGGCTTCATCAGGAGCAGGCAGAGCGTCGAGGGCTTCGACGGCTCGATGATTGCCGCGCTCCTTGGAGGTTAGGCCGGAAATGGACGACAGGCGCCATCTACGCTTGCTGGGACAAGTGACGAGCGGAGCGGATCAGCGATGAGCACGACGCAGGTCTCTTCGCCCGTCAGACTGGGTTTGCCGGGCAGGGATACGCCCGAAACCTTGCTGCATGTCGGCACGGCCTTGCTTGTCGTTGCGCTCGCCGTCTCCGCATTTGCCGTGTGGACGCCGTTCGGGATTGCCGCAACATTCGTGCTGACGCTGATCGTTTCGAACGCGATGCCGGCGGGCGTTCCGGTGCTGATCATCTGCGCCTTTCTCTTTCAGAACCTCGTGGTCGCCTGGTTCACCCCCTACATTCCCGACAACGACACGTTCGACGCGCTGCGCGGCACCAACTTCATCATCCTGATGACAGCGTTCGGCATTTTCCTGGCCGCCTCATTTCAGTACCGCGTCCGCGCGCTGACCGAGTTGCGCCCGTGGCTGCTGCTGAGCATGGTCCTGTGCGGAACGATTTGTTTCTATTTCGCTCTCGGCGTCGTGCATGGCGACCCCAAGGACGCGGTCGTCTATTTCCGCAACACGATCACGCCGCTCGCCTGCTTCCACGTCGTGGTCCTCGCCGCCAGCCTTTATCCCGTCGATCTGCGCAAGAGCATGCTGTGGCTCGGCGCCGGCGCGATCGTCTATGGCTATGCGGAACTGACCTTCACCATGGATTTCCTCGGACTGTTCCACGGCGACCAATATGTCGAGCGCAGCATCTCGCGGCAGGTCGAGACCGGCGTGTGGGAAAAAACGCTTCAGGAAACCGGTTTCGTTTACCGTGGGATCGAAGACGTGATGACCACGACCTTCTTCAACACGCCCCTGTTCAACGACATCCTGCCAAGCGTCTTCCGCATCGGCGGCCCGAACTTCCATCCGATCAGCTATGCTTACGCCTTAAGCATCATTTCGGCCTGGCTGCTCTTCAAAGGACGATGGGTGCTGCCTCTCGCGGCTCTGCCGCTGCTGCTCGTCATCGGCTCCAAGGGCGCGACCTTCATGCTTTTCGTCGCAATTGCCGTGCGGCTGATCTACAGTCCTTCCCGCGCCGGTCTGGCGCTCATGGGCGCGATGGCCCTGGCCGTGGTCTGGACGACGGCGGCGATCGGATATGGCGCCACCCATGGCGACTATCACGTCCTCGGTCTGATTGCCGGCATGCGCGATTTCCTGGCCGATCCGCTCGGCCAGGGCTTGGGTCTCGGCGGCAACCTGTCGAGCACCAGCATCAATCTCAACTGGCAAACCGCCCAGGCCGAAGGCGCCGCCTCCGTGCCGGTCGAGAGCGCGGTCGGTGTCATGCTTTACCAGATGGGCGTGGGGAGCCTCGTCTTCTTCGGCTTCCTGGCGGCGCTGGCCGTGGCATTGCGACGGCAGCTTATCCAGACCGGCGACCCGGATTTCCTGTTCGGCTTTGTCGGCATCGTCACCATTTCGGCCAATGCCGTATTACAGGAGGAGGCTTTCTACTCCCCTCTTGCCCTCGCCTTCTGTCTGCTGCTCGTGGGCGTCTCGCTGGGAACACGCTGGCGCATGGCGGCAAGAGCCGAAGCGGCGGACTGACTTCGGATCGGCTGGGCTCCAGACCGGCTTCACGATTTCGTTCAGGAACCGAACAGCACCATTTCGGTGAACGTCAGGTCTCCCGGAGAAGGCGATTTCGGACCCTTGAAATACTTGATCCCCTTGTTCGGAAAATACCTGCCGGACAGACCGGGAACCGGGCCCATCGCATCGACGAGGCAAAGCAGCTGTCCGCGCCGCAGGAGGAAGCGGCCCACGACCCCGGCGCACCTGACCAGATCCGCGTGGGATCGGCAGTAGACGACCTGGCAGCACGACACGAGCCCATGCAATATCCGGCGCGGCTTCAGCACAAGCGGCAACGCCAGACCGTCGCAGACGCAGATCAGCGAAAGACAGCCCAACGCGGCGTGCTCGAGCAATATGCATCTTTCGTTGTCGGTGAGTTCAGCCATTTCGGCGAGGTCCGCATGGGCTTCCAACACCCGGTCCGGACGCGGCATACCATTCAGAATGGGCAAGAAGGCGATCTGTCCGCCGGAAAACAGGCGAAAACCGAAGGCTTTGTTGAGCCTCACTGTCCCGGGCGATGGAGAAATATTGGTGTAGACCACATCCTTGCGCAGGATAACCGTCGCGATCATCCGGCTGGCATAGGGCCGGAATTCCGCGTCCACGGACCAGCTCGAGAGATTGCAGCGGATTTCATCGCCTTCCAGGCTTCTGTGCTTGGCATAGAGCGTAAGCACCGCGCCGACGATCCGGCCCGACTTCTCCAGGACGAACCCATATCGCGGAAAATCGACGACCGCTGGCCGCTGCGCCAGGCGGGTCAGCGCTTCTATCCAATAGCTCCTGCTGCGCTCCGGAAACCCCCGGTGCAGGCAATCCGCCACGCCTCCCCAATCCCTCTCGTCGAAGGGCCGGCAACCGATACCGGGAGGGAATGCGCCGAGAACCGCCATAATCGACTCAAGAAAAAGGCACCAAATATGTCGAGGTCCGGGTTATCCTGACGATCGATTACTAACGAATTACACCGCTATCGAAGCTAATTTTATTGGCCGGATTTGACGGGATCGTGCAGTGCTCCTCCGCCTACAACTGATCGTCGCATTACCCTTAGGCGGTTTACAATTGTAGAATTGACCAAAACAATCATTGGTTTTGTATGATTCGGGCCGGTGGCGGTCCTTCCTGGCAGAAGCGCTCGCCATCCCGGCCGGCACAGCGGCGTTCGCCGTGACCCGGAAGTCCGCTGGCAACTGCCGGAAGTAGCCGCGCCTGGCGCTGTGCCTGCTGCATCCAAGGCAACTCCGAGTTCGATCGTGCAGGCAAAATTTCACCTGACCGGCTTGTGCGCAAATCTCATATGTGAATATAGTATTCACAAAAGAAGATTTGGAGGATCGATCGCGTCCGACTCCGGCTTGCCGGAGCGGTGCGGCCATTCTCCCGGAGCGGACGAACAGCGCAATGACCAGCTTCCCGCCCACCGTCGGCGTCGCTTCGACCTGCCCTGCCGACATGCCGCCCGATCACGCCTTGCTGCCGGTATGGAATGCCGAAAACTGGTTCTATGAAGATTGGCCAATCGGCCAGAAAATCCGCTCGCTCCGGCGCACTATGGCCGAAGGCGACAGCCATCTCTTCAACACCCTGGTGCTCGACATCCACCCTTATGTGCAGGACCAGATGTTCGCCGAGCGCGAAGGTATCTTCGGCAAGCGCCTCGTGGCGGGCGCGTTCGTTTTCTCGGCCGGGCTCGGTCTAGTCGCCACCAACTGCGTCAATGCCTTTTCCTACGGCTATGACAAGCTCCGCTTCATAAAGCCGGTCTTCATCGGCGACACCATCTATTCGATCCGCACCAACATGGAAAAGAAGCCCCGCTACAAGGAAATGGGGCTGATCCGCGCCAGCTATGAAGTGTTCAAGGGCGAAGGCGAGCTGGTGCTCTACTGCGAGCATCTGCAGACGGTGAAATACAAGGACCCGGCCGACTTCGCCGGCAAGACGGAGAAGCAATGATGGCCGCCGACCTGCCGCTGTCCGGCCTTGTCGTCGTCGACATGAGCCAGTTCCTGTCGGGACCTTACTGCTCGCTGAGGCTCCTCGACCTCGGTGCCCGCGTCATCAAGATCGAGCGGCCCGATGGTGGCGACCTGTCGCGCCGGCTCTATCTCAGCGACACCGAGATCGGTGGTGATTCCACCATCTTCCACGCCATCAACCGTGCCAAGGAAAGCTTTGCGGTCGATCTGAAGAACGAGGACGACCTTAAAGCGCTGCGCGGGCTGCTCGCCAAGGCCGACGTGCTGATCCAGAACTTCCGGCCCGGCGTCATCGAGCGGCTCGGCCTCGATTACGAGCATGTGCGGACGCTCAATCCGCGCCTGGTCTACGCCTCGATCAGCGGCTATGGCGAGGAAGGCCCGTGGGTAAAGCGTCCGGGTCAGGACCTGCTTGCCCAGGCGCGCTCCGGCGTCATGTGGCTGAACGGCGACGAAGATCAGGGTCCGGTGCCGTTCGGCCTGGCAATCGCCGACATGCTGGCCGGCGCCGCCTGTGCGCAAGGCATCCTTGCAGCACTGGTCCGGCGCGGCACCACCGGCGCGGGCGGCCATATCGAGACCAGCCTCTTCGAAGCGCTGATCGACCTCCAGTTCGAGGTGCTGACGACGCATCTCAATGACGGCCGGCGGCTGCCGCGCCGTTCGTCGTTCCATAGCGCCCACGCCTATCTGGCGGCGCCCTACGGAGTCTATCCGGCCAAGGACGGCTTCCTGGCGATCGCCATGACGCCGATCCCGAAGCTCGCCGACCTGCTCGAGATCGAGGCGCTGGCGCCCTATCGCGACCAGCCGGCGACCTGGTTCACGGCGCGCGACGAGATCAAGGCGATCATCGCGCAGCGCATCGCGCAGAAGTCGGTCGACGAATGGCTGGCGATCCTCGAGCCCGCCGACATCTGGTGCGCGAAGGTGCTGAACTGGAAAGAGGTGCTGGAAAGCGACGGCTTCAAGGCGCTCGACCTGCTGCAGACCGTGACGCGCGAGGACGGTGTTTCGATCGACACCACCCGGTCACCGCTCAGGATCGACGGCATGCGTGCCAAAGTCGAGCATGCGGCGCCGCGCGTCGGCGAGCACAGCGCAAAAATCCGCAAGGAGTTCGGCCTGTGACGACACTCAAGGGCATGACCTGGAACCATCCGCGCGGCTATGATCCGATGGTCGCCTGCTCCCGGCTTTGGCGGGAAAAGACCGGAGTCTCTATCGAGTGGGAGAAGCGCTCGCTGCAGGACTTCGAGTCCTTCTCTGTCGAAGAACTCGCCCGCGCCTACGACCTGATCGTCATCGATCATCCGCATGTCGGCCAGATCACCGCCGAGAAGTGCCTGGCCCCGCTCGACGCGCCCGGCCGCGAGGCGGAG
>NZ_RZST01000340.1:0-6133 GCF_003997575.1 Mesorhizobium sp. M1A.F.Ca.IN.022.07.1.1 | reverse complement strand
GGGGCGGTAGGGGTGTGAGCTTCCTGATTGCTCACTACCCTATCTCTTACTGGCTTGTGCTGAGCGCCTTGTAGACGGCGATGCCGGCGGCGAGATCTTCAAGCGCTGCGCCGACCGACTTGAACAGCGTGATCTCGCTATCGCTTTGCCGGCCCTGTTTCTCGCCACGCGCCAGTTCGTGCAGGTCGGCGATGACCGCTTCCGGCTTCAGGACACCGGAAGCCAATGGCTGCACGATGTCGCCGGCCTCCTTGGTGGCGCCGGCGCGGGTATCGACATAGACGCGGGCGCGGGAAATGGCATCGTCGTCGCTCTCGCGCATCTGCGGCGTGAAGCCGCCGACCAGGTCGACATGGGCGCCCGGCTTCAACAGCGCGCCCTTGATCAGCGGCGCGGTCGTGATCGTCGCCGACGAGACGATGTCGGCCTCGCCAAGCTCGGTTTCGAGGTCGCCTGCCACGCTTGCTGGAAAGCCTTCGGCATGCAGCGCCGCCGCGACCTTTTCGGCATTGGCCGGCGTGCGGTTCCAGATGCGGATCGACTTAACGGGCCTCACCGCCGAATGCGCCTTGGCGAGGAAGGGTGACAGCGCGCCGGCGCCGATCACCAAGAGCCGCGAGGCGTCCTCGCGGGCGAGATAGGATGCGGCGAGCGCCGAGGCGCAGGCGGTCCGCCATTGCGTCAGCCGCTGGCCGTCGATCAGAGCCTGGGGTTCGCCGGTCACGCCGTCGAGCAGCAGATAGAGGCCCATCACCGCCGGCTTGCCGATCGCGTTGTTGTCCGGCGAGACGGTGACGATCTTGACGCCGATATGGCCGCCGGCCGAGGTGCCGGCGGCGTCGAAGTCGGTCCAGGCCGGCATCAACAAAAGCGTCGAGGCGGCGCCGTCCGGCCGCTCGATCGCGTGATGGTGGCGCACCGGCTGCACGGCGCCTTCGCGGAAGGCGGTGCGCAGTGTCTCGACCAGACCTGAAAAGGTCAGCGCGCGGTCGACCTCGGCGGCCGAAATAGTTAGCATGGAAAGCTCCGTAAGGCGCTGTTTAGTTCGTCGGCTTGGGCAGCGCCGGTCCTTTCGGCGCAGCGGGTGCGCGGCTCACTGCCTGGCGCAGGTTCTCGGCCTCCAGCCCGCGCTGGCGCGCGAGCTTGCGGTAGCGGCCCTGCTTCACCCAGGTCGCCATGCTGCCGACGATCATGCCGATGGCCAAAGCCAGGAACAGCAAGATGAAGAGCGGCAAATTCAGCGTCAGCGCCGGATTGCCAGGGTGGAACGGGTCGAGCGTGAAGGCGACGAGGCCGCGGTTGGCGACGGCAAGCGCGATCAGGATGACGGCCAGCGGCACGAAGACCACGACGAGCATGACGCGATTGAACATCAAATCTCCTGGAGGTGGCTTAAGCGCCGAAACGTCGTTTCCGACCTGCCGGCGCGGCGCCTATTTGCCGCCGTTCAGCCTTTCGCGCAACTCCTTGCCGGTCTTGAAGAACGGCACCCACTTCTCCTCGACCTCGACGGATTCGCCGGTGCGGGGGTTGCGGCCGGTGCGGGCAGGACGGTTTTTCACCGAAAAGGCACCGAAACCGCGCAACTCGACCCTGTTGCCTTCGGCGAGCGCGTCGGTGATCTCGTCAAAGATCGCGCCGACGATGTTTTCAACGTCGCGGAGGAAAAGATGGGGGTTGCGCGCGGCAATGATCTGCACAAGCTCGGACTTGATCATGAACGTTCCCCGTAAACCACTGCGGTCAAATATCAGGATGATTTTATTGCTTTATTTGGCTCGTCCCAATGGTTGTCAAGGGTGCCAGACCGAAACGAGACCGTCAAGGAAAAAGCGGTCGGCGCCAAGCTCGTGAATGATGTCGCCGCCGGCATCCGGCAGGCCGAGCGCGTTGGCGACGGCTTTGGTCATGCTTCTCGAAAACAGGAGGCCGTGCCCCTCCGTATCCTTCCATTCGACGACCTTGAGCTTGCTGTCGACGCCTTTGGTCGCCAGCCAGTTGATCGCCTCGGGTTCGCCGCCAACGGCATCAACCAAGTGATTAGCGAGCGCCTGGCGGCCGGTGAAGATCGAACCGTCGGCCAGCGCCTGCGCCTGCTCGCGGGTCATCTTGCGCCGTTCGGCGACAATGCCGACGAACCAGTCATAGCTGTCGAGGATGAGCTTGCGCACCATGGCGCGCTCGTCGTCATTGGTCGGCTTGAACGGCGAGGGCGCAGCCTTGAGCGGCGAGGACTTCACTTCCTCGAGCTTGATGCCGAGCTTGTCCATCAGGCCGCTCACGTCGGGATACTGGATCAGCACGCCGATCGATCCGACGATCGAGGTCTTGCGGGCGACGATATGGTCGGCCGCGCTTGCGATCATATAGCCGGCGGACGCGGCCAGCGTGCCGACCTCGGCCACCACCGGCTTGTCGGCGGCGAGTTTGCGCACTTCCTCATAGATCGACTCGCCGCCGACCGTGGTGCCTCCGGGCGAATCGATCGACAGGATGACGCCCTTCACCGTTGCGGACTTGCGGATCGTCTCCAGTCTTTTGATCAGCTCCTCGTCCTCGGTGATGGTGCCTTCAATCTTGACCTTCGCGATGTGGTCGATCGCCTGACCGGTGAAATCGTCACCATAGATCCATGCCGAAAACGCGATCAGCGCTGCCGCCAGAATTACAAACGCGGTCACGCGCCAGAACGTCAGCTTGCGGCGCAAGCGGCGGCGGTCGATCAGGTCGTCGGCTCTCATTGCCATGGTCAGCCTCACATTCGGTGGGAAAGGACGCTTTTAAAGCAACCATCCGCGCGGGGCTACCGTTTCCTGACGCCCTGGCCCTTGGCGCAACGCGGCGGTCACGACGACCTCACGAAAAATTAACGCAGCCCGTTCCTATCTGCTATGAAGAGCTGGCAGTGCAGCCGGATTCGTCCTAGTCGTACGGTAGTAGCCGTCACATTTTTGCAGTTTTCCTCCGCTTGTGCTTGCTTGCGGGGACCGGCATACCACCTATAGGCGGTGTTTGGCGGGGCAAGGGCTCATTAGAAAATAGTCATGTTGGCGCGATCTGACGAAACGAGCGATGCCGAAACGGTATCGGCTGCCGCTGGCGAAAGCGGCACGCGCGGCGATGCGTTCGATCGTGCGCAGCGGCATTCGCGCCGCGTGCGCGTGTTGAAATTCGCCGTGCCGCTGCTGGCGGCGGCAATTGCGATCGCCTTTCCGGTCTATTCTTATCTCGCCGCGCCGGTGTCGATCTCGGTGCAGGCCGACGGCACGGCGTTTTCGGACGGCAAGCTGGTGATGGCCAACCCCAAGCTCAACGGCTTCACCAAGCAGAAACTGCCTTATTCGCTGACGGCGACCAGGGCGACACAGGATGTCGGCAAGCAGGGTATCATCGACCTCGAAGGCATCAATGCCAAGCTGCCCGTCGCGAGCGACAATGTGGTGGCGGTCAACGCCGCGCATGGCATCTACGACCGCGACGCCAACACGATGGACCTCACAAGCGATGTCCTGGTGACGACGAGCGACGGCATGGAAGCCAAGTTCAAATCGGTCTTCCTAGACATGGGCAAAGGCTCTATGAAGACCGACAATCCGGTCGATGTCAGCCGCGGCGGATCGCGCATCACCGCCGACTCGATGTCGGTGGAAGAAAACGGCAAGGTCGTGGTCTTCGAGAACCGGGTGCGCGTCAACATCGACGCGGCAAGTCTGAAGGCGGCAGAGGCAAAGGGCGGAGAGCAGAATGCGTCGCAGTAGTTCGGCAAGGCTTGCAGCGGCGGCCTCTCTCTTCATGTTGCTCGGGGCGGCGCCGGCGCTTGCCCAATCCGGCGGCACCAGCCAGATGTCCGGCCTGAAATTGTCAGGCGACCAGCCGATCCAGATCGAAAGCGACAAGCTCGAGGTCCGCCAGGCCGACAGCGCGGCTATCTTCAGCGGCAACGTCACCGTGAATCAGGGGCCGACGCTGCTCAAGGCCGGCAAGATGACGGTCTATTACGTCAAGGATCCAAACGCTCCCAAGGGCGCGGCGGCGGGCGCATCGGCGATGACCGGGGCAGCCAATATCGACCACCTCGTGGTTGAGAACAAAGTCTATATCAAATCGAACGACCAGATCGCCACCGGCGACAAGGGCACGTTCGACATGAAGACCCAGGCGCTCGTTCTTTCCGGCAGCGAAGTCGTGCTCTCGCAGGGCGACAACGTGCTCAAGGGTTGCAAGCTCACCGTTCAGATGAAAAGCGGCCTTGCCAATGTCGACGGTTGCGGCACCGGCGGTCGGGTCATCATGTCGATTACGCCGCAGAAGCAGGGCGCGCCCCAAAAGGGCACGGCCCAGCAGGGAGCGTCGAGCAACTAATGGCGGGCGTATCGTCGCTGCTGGCCCGCCTCCCGGGGCGGACGGCCGCAAAAACGTCTGCGCCGGCAACGGTCGGCGCCGACAAGGCGAAGTTCAAGGGCACCCTGATCGCCAAGGGCCTTACCAAGAGCTATAAGGGCCGCAAGGTGGTGAGCGGCGTGACGCTCGGCGTGCGGGCCGGCGAGGCCGTCGGACTGCTTGGGCCCAATGGCGCCGGCAAGACCACCTGTTTCTACATGGTCACCGGTCTCGTGCCGGTGGACGAAGGCACGATCGAGATCGACGGCTTCGACGTCACCTCGATGCCGATGTACCGGCGCGCCCGCCTCGGCATCGGCTATCTGCCGCAGGAAGCGTCGATCTTCCGGGGCCTCAACGTCGAGCAGAATATTCGCGCCGTCCTGGAAGTGGTGGAAAAGAGCCGCAAGGAACGTGAGCGCACGCTCGACGAGCTGCTCGAGGAATTCCACATCAGCCATCTGCGCAAGGCGCCGTCGATGTCGCTGTCCGGCGGCGAAAGACGCCGCCTCGAGATCGCGCGGGCGCTGGCGACGCGGCCGGCCTATATGCTGCTCGACGAGCCCTTCGCCGGTATCGATCCGATCGCGGTCGCCGACATCCAGCAGCTCGTCCGCCATCTGACCGCGCGCGGCATCGGCGTGCTGATCACCGACCACAATGTGCGCGAGACGCTCGGCCTGATCGACCGCGCCTATATCATCCATGCCGGCCAGGTGCTGACGCATGGCCGCGCCGACGAGATCGTCGCCAACGCCGATGTCCGGCGGCTCTATCTCGGCGAGGGTTTTACGCTCTAAACGCGAAAATTCCGGTTCCGCGGCAATTTCTCGCTGAATTTTCCGGCTTTATGCCTGCTCTGCCCGCGAATAAAGGCTCCGGTAAGCCGTCTCTGCTAGCGTTTGCCTTGACAAGCAAAAGCCGGGCCAGTTTGTATGCCCGACCGAAAAACGGCAGCTCGATGCGTAGACGAGGCGTTTGAATCCAACCATGGCGCTGGCGGCCAAACTGCAGCTCAGACAGTCCCAGTCGCTGGTGATGACGCCCCAGCTGATGCAGTCGATCCGGCTGCTGCAGCTCACCCATGTCGAGCTCGACCGCTTCATCGACGAGGAAATCGAGCGCAATCCGCTCTTGGAGCGAGCCGAGCCGCAGGACGATGCGGGCGGCGACCAGCCGCAGAAGAGCGAGACCGCTCCAGAACCCGCCGCCGGGGACGACTGGTTCGAAAGCGAGACGGAATGGAGCGCCGAGGCGATCTCGGAAAAGCTCGACTCTTCGCTAGAGAACCTGTTTCCCGACGACCCCGGCACCAGCGAAAAGCTCGGACCGGATCTCACCGCGCAGTGGAAGTCGGCATCCGCGGGCAGCGCCGGCAGCGCTTCGTCGGAAGGCTTCGATGTCGGCGAGATGGCCGCGACCATCGTGACGCTGCGCGAGCATGTCGGCGAACAGATCGCGCTTGCCTTCGCCAAACCCGCCGAGCGCCTGATTGCCGGCGAGCTTGCCGACAGCCTCGACGAAGCGGGCTATCTGCGCGCCGATCTGGAAGAGATTGCCGCGCGGCTGGGGGCGGACATGGGAGCGGTCGCGCGAGCGCTCGCGGTCTGCCAGACCTTCGAGCCGGCCGGCCTGTTTGCCCGCGACCTCGCCGAATGCCTGTCGCTGCAGCTTGCCGCACGCGACCGGCTCGATCCGGCGATGAAGGCCCTGGTGGCTAATCTCGAACTCCTGGCGCGGCGGGATTTCCAGA
>NZ_RZST01000033.1:0-27760 GCF_003997575.1 Mesorhizobium sp. M1A.F.Ca.IN.022.07.1.1 | reverse complement strand
GAGACAGGCTACAGCCGGCTCGGCAACCGGAGCGACGCTCGCGCGCTCGATGGTGACCGGCGTCGAGGAATTGAGCGCCAGCAATTCGACGGCTGTTGCGTCGCCCTCGTCGGTGATCAGGATCCGTAGCCCGAAGAAGGCCGCCGTCACCAGCGTCGCCGCGGCGGCCGCGACCGCCCATAGCGGCAACCGCGCCCGGGGCTTTGACAGCGCCGCCGCCATGCCTTGCCAATGGGGCGAGATGTCGTCCCCGGCGCGCGGTTGAAAATAGCGGATCGTGTCGTAGACGTCGCGCCGGACGCGTTCGAGCGCGTCCCGTTCGCCGACCCTCCCACGATACTGGCCCTCGAACCCGAGCGACAGGCAGGCATGCATCAGTTCGAGGAGGTCGTGATGACCCTCCGGCCGGGCCAGGATATTGTTCAGCGCCTCGTAGAACCCGGCTCCGCCGGTGGGCTTTGTGTGGAAGAACCGCGCCACCAGGCTGTGCCCGATCCAGCCCTCGTCCTTCGGCCAGGGCAGGTTGCCGACCAGATCGTCGGCGGTCTCGCATAGAGCAAATTTAGCAATCCGCGCGTCTTCCTCGGCGATGCCGGCTTTCGCCATCTCCCGCTCGAATGTCTCGATCGCTTCGGCGACGTGCTCTGCCAAAGGGGCCGCCTGCCGCTCGACCAGCATCAGCCGCAACTGGCCGAAGAGCACCAGCAGGGGCGCCGCGGCCGCGAGGGTTGGATTTGCCGCGGCGTATTTCACGCCATCCGCGGCGTTGAGCAGGATTTCCTGTTGCAACGCGGGCGCCGCCGCTGCAGCGGCAGCCCCCGGAACCGCGTTTTGAACGACCACGGTTCCGGAGGACCAACCGGTCGGCATCCGCCGGCCGACGCCGGGGTCGAAAACCGTCGATTCCCTGGCGGGTGTCGCAGCGGGCTCAGCGCCAGCCGAAGAAGAACTCGCGGGAGCCGCGGGCGAGCGTTGTCTAGGCCGTGGCGCTCGGATGACGGTCTTGTCCGCCGGCCGGGAGGGATCGTCCTTCGAACTCATCGGCGATCCACCGTCGCGGCGCGACGACCATTTCCTTGACTGGAAATGAGGTCGGCTTCCGGCTTTTCATGCCGAGCTTTGGGGGCGGGCCGAATGGAAAGGCTCATCTCGCCGAAACATGACATTGCTGCACACGCCCCAAGCCACGCCGCTTTGCCCGCCAGGCAAGCTTCCGTACGTTATCCTAACCGTACAGGCAGCTGATTGAAATCGGAAAGCAGGATGCTCGAAGCAGCGCTTTCTTCTGTGAGACCGGTCACATAGCCCCGGGTCCACCTACTTCTGCTTGCTGGCCTTGGCATAGGCTTCGCTGAAATAGGCCAGGAAGACGTCGAGCATGCCGTTTTCATGCTTCTCCTCCATCGTCCGCCAGGTGGCGACGAGGGCATCCCACGCCTGGCTCTTCTTGGATGAGAAGGAGGCCGGCGGCAGCTTCCTGGCGATGGCCTCCGGCGACAGGTCGTCGAGCAGCCTGGAAAGCGCCGCCTGCATGGCGGAATAAGTGGCCAATTCGTGCGTCTTGAGGTCCCGGAAGGCGTCCTCGACGCTCTGCGCGGCGTCGAGATAGCCGGTCCGGCGTTTGGCGAACATGATCTCCAGTATGTCGTCGGTGCCGGGAACGAATTTCAGCGGGTTGTTGTTTTCAGCGCCGATCATCGTGCGGTTGGCGCTCTTGGCCAGCACTTTGGCCGCCGCGCGCGCCTTGAGCAGCAGCGACAACTGCTCGACCGTTGTTCTGAGCACGGTGCCGATCTCGGCGGCTACCTCATGCGGATCGCGCGATTGAAGCAGGTCAGGCGAAATGCCGGCCGCCTTCGCGATATCCTGCAGCAGCATATCGGTTCCCGCGGGCTGGCTACCCTGCTTTACCGGCGTCGGAGGCGCCCGCAGCGCCGAAGATGTCGATGCCGCCCCCCGCCCGGGCCGCTGCTCCGTCCGACTGAAGAAGGGCTCTTTGCCGAGCTCCAGCGGTCTGCCCGTCGATGGCGGCAGCTCGCGTTGCGTCGACGCGGGCCGGGTTCGCGGATGGGCGGCGGCGGCGCCTTCCTCGTCAATCGATACCGCAACGACATAGCGGCCGATCAGCATCCAGTCGCCATGCGACAGCCGGTGCGGACCGGCCATGCGCTGGCTGGAGCCGTTGACGAAAGTGCCGTTGCGCGAGATGTCGTAGAGCCAGAAGCCGCCCGCCTGGAAACGGACTTCGCAATGCCGGCCCGAAATGATCTTGTCCGGATCGGAAAGCGTCCAGTCGCAATTCTCGCGCCCGATCTCGAAGCTGCGGTCGCGGGCGGCGTAGCTCGCGGCGGCGCCGGATGGCAGCCTGTCGACATTGCTGATCTGGAGCGAGATGAACATCCGGAAGCGTCGCCGAACTTGGTCAACAAATGCTTATTCTTCACGCAACTCCGAACGGAAAATCGCTATGCGCTGTTCCGAGAATTGCTCTGGCATTCTAGCAGCTTGCGAGCGCGGCGGGAGAGGAGCGTTTCACACCGGCGCATGTCGGGTTTAGCCACAGCTGTTATTTGGCCGCCACCAAACATGTGCTAGGCTGAAAAAGGTCCGGTGCGGTGGGTGCGAAAAGTTCCCGAACGTGATGCGGTTAACATAGCGGGGGCTTCAATCCATCATACTGGCGGCCGCGTCCAGGAGGGGCACGACCCATGCCGAACGAACGCGCCACGGTTGTGCAGACGCCCGTTGGCGGCGATGTGCTGACCTTCACCCATCTCGTCGGGCGCGACGAGATCAGCCGTTGTTTCGCCTATACGATCGGCTTCGTCTCCAAGAGCCATGACGTCGATCCGCTGAAGATGCTGGGCGGCGTCGTTTCGGTCGAGGGCGAATCCGATCCGAAACGCTGGTTCAGCGGCCTTGTGTCGGAATTCAAGCTCATCCGCATCGAGGACAGGCTCGCCTTTTATGAGGCGATGGTCAGGCCATGGCTCTGGTTCCTCGGCAACACCACCGATTGCCGCATCTTTCAAAATATGACGGCGGTCGAGATCGTCGAGAAAATCTTCTCGAAATACGGCATCGCGAAATTCGAGAAGCGGCTGCAAGGGTCTTACCCGCAGCGCGAATATTGCGTCCAGTATGACGAAAGCGATCTGGATTTCGTGCAGCGGCTGCTCGAGCACGAGGGCATCTTCTATTTCTTCGAGCATGACGAGGGCAAGCATACCCTGGTGCTCTGCGACGCGATGAGCAAGCTGAAGCCGGCACCCGGCTACGAGAAGGTGCTCTACAATTTCGAGGGCCAGGGCTCGCGACGCGACGTCGAATACATCACCGAATGGATTCCCGGCAGCGCGGTGCGGCCGGGGGCCTATGCACACACCGACTATGATTTCGAGAAGCCCGGCGCGGATTTGATGGCGAAGTCCGCCCAGCCGTTCAGCCACAAGGAGGCCGCGGGCGAGAACTACCGTCAGCCCGGCGCGCATCTCGACGTCGGGCGAGGCGACACGATTGCGGGAATTCGCCGCGAGGAACTCCAGGCAGTGCACCAGCGCAGCACGGCGGTGGGCACCGTGCGCGGCCTTTTCTCCGGCTGCAAGTTCAAGCTGGAAAGCTTTCCGCGCGACGACCAGAACCAGGACTATCTGGTGATCAGCGCCGAATACCGGCTGTTCGACCCGGGCTACCGGACCCAGAACGAGGCCCATAGCGAGAATTTCAAGGTGGTGCTCGGCGTGGCGCCCACCAAATTGCCCTACCGGCCGCCGCGCATCACGCCGCGACCGATCATGCGCGGTCCGCAGACGGCGACGGTGGTCGGCCCTTCGGGCGAAGAAATCTTCACCGACAAGTATGCGCGCGTGAAGGTGCAGTTCCACTGGGACCGCCTCGGCAAGAAGGACCAGAACTCTTCCTGCTTCGTGCGGGTGTCGCAAACCTGGGCCGGCAGCGGCTGGGGCTTTATCCAGATCCCGCGCATCGGCCAGGAGGTGATCGTCGACTTCATCGAAGGCGACCCGGACCTGCCGATCATCACTGGCCGGGTCTACAACGCGTCGCAGATGCCGCCCTACGGGCTGCCGGGCAATGCGACGCAATCGGGCTGGAAGTCCAATTCCTCGAAGGGCGGCGGCGGTTACAATGAGCTGATGTTCGAGGACAAGGCCGGCTCCGAGCTGGTCAATTTCCAGGCGCAGAAAGACCACCATCTGCTGATCAAGCACGACCGCAACAAGCTGGTCCAGCACGACCAGTCCGACCGCATCGACCATGACGCCAAGCACTCCGTCGGCCACAACCTCGATGAGGACGTCGGCAACAACAAGACGGTCAAGATCGGCGTCGACCAGACCACCAACATCGGCAGCAACGACACCGAAACGGTGGGCGCGAACCGTAAGCTAACGGTCCATGCGAATGAGACCATCCATGTCGTGGCGAATTCGACGGAGAATATCGACGCCAACCACTCGCAGACGGTGGGGCTGGTGCAGACGGTGACGGTGGGGGCCGCGCGCGTCGATACGGTGGGGGCGGCTGAAGCGAGGACGGTGGGCGCCTCGCAGACGAACACGATCGGGGCGTCGCGATCTGTCACTGTGGGAACGGCACAGAGTCATCAGATCGGTGCCGATGACAGCTGGACGGTAGCGGCCAATCAATCGGTGGACGTTGGCGCAAATCAGAGCTTCAAGATAGGTGGGGCGCATGCCTCCGAGATCGGGAAGGGGCGGAACGCCAAGATAGCTGAGGACGATGCGACCGATGTCGGCGGTTCGCGGGCCTTGAAAATAGCGAAAGGCAGTCTCGTGCAGGTGGGTGAGGACGGAGCCATAAAGGTAGGCAAAACCCTCATCATTGAAGCTGGCGATGCCATCACCATTACATGCGGCTCTGCCGCTATCGCGATGAAGAAGGACGGCACTATCAATATCTCCGGCAAGGACATTTCCGTCAGCGGGTCCGGCAAGATCAATGTGAAGGCATCGAGCGACATCACCATGAAAGGCTCGGAGATAAAGCAGAACTGAGGGGCTTTGATGACGACGACCGTGGAGCGCATTGACGGCGTGGTGATTGGCATCTTCCTGGGCTTCGGCGAGGATGCGCCCCTTGTCGTCTTCCCGGGAAACCCTCGGGAGACAGCGGTGGCCGCGCGCAGCCTCGCTGAACTGACCTCCGACATGATCGGCGCGGAGGTAGCGCTGTTGTTTCAGGACGGAGATCCCGGTCGGCCGCTGATTGTCGGGCGCATCATCGATCCAGCGCACCGGTCAAATGTTCCGCACATCATCCGAGACGGAGAGCGAATGCGGATCACCGCGAATGACCGTCTTGAACTGCGTTGCGGCAAGGCTACGATCATCATGGAAAAGGATGGGCATATAACCATCCGCGGCACCTATGTCACGAGCCACGCCAGTGCCGCCAACCGCATCCGCGGCGGCTCCGTCAATCTGAACTGATGCCTGCGCCCATCCTTCGCCAGATTGTCCGCCAGCACGCGGAGATGGCCGCGTTCCTTTGGACGGTATACGACTACAACTTGCTCAATCCCGGCAAGAATCCGGACATGGATGAGGAACGGCTTGCTCGACTCATCGAGCGTCTGGAAGCACACCTTGATGGGCTGCGCATTTCGGGCGAGGTCGGTCGCGAAATCGCAAAGGAGCGCTACGCCGAGTATCCCGAAGCCGGCGAATTGTTCGTCCTGCGCATGCTGTCTGTCAAAGAGGTATTGCGGGTTGTTGATCTCGATCTTGGAAGGGTGCGGGCTTACCTTGCTGCGAAGCCCAAACCTACTTCAAGCCGTCAGGTGTAGTCGGGCCCGACCCATTCAGAGCCGTCATATCTTATGGCGGAGTTGCCTCCCGCCAGTGTCAGATATTTGCGATTGGATGACAGCCGATAGACGGGGAAGCCGTGCTTCAGGGTGGAAACCGTAACCCCGTCGAACGTGAACACGCCTTGACCGCCACCGGCAATGTGTATTGCCTTTCGGTAAAACGCCATCTTGTAGAAGTCCCGACCACGTTGCGAAACATCGGTCCAGGCAAGACCGCCGCCTCGAAATAGGGTCCCTGCGCTGCCGGAGACCAGGACGTCGGTCGCCGACAGTACCAATAGCCCAACCAAGATTGCGTTGGTCGGCAACTGGATCTGAGTCCACTGTCTACCGTCATAGTGCCAGAGAAGCGCTCCTTCGCCGGACACATAAAGGTTGCTCGGCGACGACCCTGCGATGCAGAGAATGGTGTTACCGAGCGCAGGGCTAACCGCGGACCAGCGTGCGCCGTCCCATCGATAGACAACCCCCTCAGATCCACCAGCATAGACGGTGTTGTCGTCGAAGCCCCAGACGGTATTCAAGTGACGAGGCGAGACCTGGCTTTCCGTCCATTCAGTCCCCGAACCCGAATGCACTACGCCATTGTCGTCGCACACATAGAGACGACCGGAACTGGAACGCCATATATCGGTGAACCAACTTGGCTTTTCGTAAATTCGATCGGTCTGATTGTCGTCGCTGGCAACGTCGGATTCTGAGATGACGAACGAGTAGAAACTCTCTCCGTCGTAATACGCGACGGCGGAGAAAATGGTTCCATCATCCGCTGCAACGGTGCCGTTTACCGTTACGCTGTAGTCAGCCATGTTATCTCTCCTTAGCGTCTGCGAACCGTGCTCGATGGGGTAGGTTTGAACTTTCCGGTCGCTGGTGCGCGCGCCTCGGTGCTGTCCTTGTTTTTCTCAGGTCCGCTCATCATCTCCTTGAAGTGAATGTCACAAATCATCCTCAGGCATTCGATGGCGGGGTGCTCCTTGCCTCGTGGTCCGTCCGGGATGTTCTTGGCCTTTTTCATGGCCTCCATATTGGCTTCTCGAACTTCCTCGTAGGTTGGGTTCGTGCCTTTCGCGCGCTGTGCCTTTGCCCATTCGCCCTGAGCGGCTGTCTTGCGGCCATGCTCGGTGTTCGGATCGGTGGCGTCTTCCAGGCAGACGCAGGGCGCATCGTTCATCGTATAGCTGGGCGTTGTGCTGATGGCTTGGCCGCCGCGCGAATTCTGGAAACAGGCGTTCTGCAGGATGTGGTCCGATTGCTGGTTGGACGCGCATTCCTTGCTTGCGTCGCCATAGCGGTGCACCTTCATGCCGAGCTTTGCCAGGATCGAGGTGCAGGACTGCTTGCCAACTTTCAACTTTCCGATCTTCGGCCAAGGCGGTGCATTGCCGGTCGGTGAAGCATGATTGTTGGTCGACAGGTCAGTCATGCGGCTGACTGGTTCGCCATCCGCCTTCACGTCGCCCGACCAGGCGACGGCATACTCCTTGCCAGTGTTAACCGAGGTGATCACGCCCTTCTTAGCCGCGCACCCGGCCTCAGTGCCGCTGGTCTTGGTATAGTACGATTTGTTCTTCTGGGTGATGGTCTGGCCACCGATCTTGACGGTGCCGGTGCCATTGTCGGTGTCGGAATCGAGTCCGAACGAGGGATAGGGAATGGGTACGCCTGGCGGAGTTGCGGGATTTTCAGGTGGAGTGAAGCAGACGTCCGGAAAGGCAGCGATCACCTTGTTGGCTTGTGCTTTGCATGCGACCTCGAGGCCGTTCGCGTAGACAGTCATCAGGCTGCCCTCGCGGCCAGTATTGCCGCCCCGCAGGCACCGGCATCGTTCGATGCCTCGATCAGCACTGGATTGCCGGCGGCATATCCCTTGCGGGCGGCCGTCCAGGCCATGCCGATCATTAGTGGAACCACGGCTGCGCCGACATTGCCGAGGGATTCGCCAGGCGACCAGATGTCCTGAAAATCGTGACGCCCGCGTAGCAACCGCAGGCTCGCTAAAGCGCTCTGTTTGAACCAATATTGTTCGCCGATAAGGTCGGCGATCCGGTAGCCGAGCCGGTTCATCTCAATGCCGGTTTCCTTGAACGCAGCACTGTAAGCCGAAGTCATGCCGTCGGCACGCAACGGCAGATCCTCGGCATTGTAGATCGGTGCGGGTTCACGCGCCAAACCCAGTCCGAAGAGGCAAAGCCCATCGCTACGCGAGCGCGTGCACAGGACGGCGGCGGCAGCTTCACCCGGAATGAAGCCATTAGGATTATCGGCGGCAAGCAGACGATTTTCGCCGAGATAATAAGCGATCGTAGGCGCAGTCAGGTAGCTGTCAACGCCTGCGATCATCACATAGGGCACGTCACCGGACGAAATCATCCTCCGCGCCTGATCAAGTGCGATATGTCCGGCAGGCCGGCCATGCGCGACGATGCGCGAGCGAATGCTGGGTTCGATTTCCGTGATCTCCGAAACGCTGCGGAGCAAGCTGAAGCTGTCGCCGACCGGACGGCCCGGGCGATCTTCCTCGGCGAGGCAAAGGATAAGTGCGGTCTGGCCTCGCGCCTGCGGGACAGCGTCGAACGCCTCGCAAATCGCGGCCGCGGCCAAGTGCGCCATGCGCTTTTCGCCAATCCAGTCTCGCGGCAACGGCACGGGCGCGCCGATCTGAAAGTCGGTCCCGGATCCGACGAACCTTGTCTCTTGGAAGCCATCCAGGCGCGCGCGCATTGCCGCACAGGCCGACGGCGCATCGAGACCGACCGCTGTCACCATGCCGACCGAGGCAATGTCGAGCCTTATGCTCATGCGTCTTCCACCTCCTCGGGAGCGGTCCCCTCACTACGGACATAGTCCCTACCGGTCGCACGCGCACGCAGCATCGACTCCGTGGGCGGCCCAACCCAGCATTCCGAAAAATCGAGAATCGTCTTGTGAATGCGCTGCGAAACGCGCCATACGAGCGAGAAGCGACTGTTCTCTGGGTCGAGCAGGACAGTGTCCGGATGGACGCTCTCCTCCAATGACTTCTCGCCGCCCTTGAACAGCGTCATCGGCAGCGCGGTCGAGGGCAGCCGGAAGCTTACGCGCCCTTCCGGCGTCAGGTTCACTAACACCACCTCTTCGCCACCACGCGGATGATCGATTTGCTGGTCAGGCGGCGCCATCTGGAAGTACCGCTCGTCGAAATCCTGCGGCAGGAATGGGAACACATTGTCGATCCAGTTCTGGTCATAAGTGCCGCCATACTCGATGCGGCCGGGCCAGCCTCGCCCCATCGGCCCGAAGCTCATCGGCTGGTAGTCGCCGAAGGGGGAGCGGATTTCTTCATCGACCGCCTGCGTGTTGGGCAGCCGCAGGCCTGGAATGAAACGCTGGTTCTTGGCGCGAGACCAGCCGGTGCCGACCGGGTTGTATTTGTAGCTGGCGGGAAGCTGATCCTCGGGGTCCAACCGGTCGACGCCGCCCCAAGCGAAATCGTAGGAGATCGGTAGTTTCAGGAAGGGCTGCGGTGCGGTTGCGGTGAAGACCGGACCTATGGCCCGCCACTCCCGGTGGCCGACCACTTCGAAAAGCTTTGACCAGTTGCCGACCTTGATGCCGACTGGCACCCGTTCCGCCGGGCGTCCACCCGGTGCATAGGCGCAGCCATTGGCAATCACGTCGCAGCGCGGCTTGCGGAAAGCAAAGTCGGTCTCCCACAGCGTCGCTGAGTAACCAGGCGCGCCGGTATGCGTGTCAGCCATGACCAGCGGAACTTGCTCCGCAGATTTCTGCACGAGGCCGCCGGGCTTCTCCGGAAAATCGAACGTGCCCTTCACCACGACCACGATCCACTCATGTCCGGCCTTGTCCATGCCCATGGTGAACTGATGCGGAAAACCCAGCTGGTTCCAGATCTGCATCAGCTGGTCTCCCAGCTAGCGGCGAAGATCCGCTCCACCGTCTTTTGCGGCGCCTGCGGGTCGACGTCGAAGATATCCGTGCGCGCGGTCCACATGACGAGGTCGTCGATGACATCGCCATCCTCATCGACCGCCGGGGCAGGCAGGGCGCCCAGCGCGGCATCCAGTTCGTCGGGCGTCAGTTCGCCCCGTTGCGCGGCGAAGGCCGCTTCCTCGATGCGGTCGAACCAGGCATCCGAATAGGCCAGCCTGAGCGGCGCCTCGGCAAGCCGTGCGACTACGCTGAGCGGGAACTGTCGGCCGACCTTGTCGGCGCTCTGCACGATGACGCCGGCCGAGGCGCCGAACGAGGCGGGGCCGGCGAGAAAGCGCAAGGCAGTGTCCGTCTGCCACGCATCGTGGCCAAACAGCGGGACGATCTGCTGCGCCAGCCAGCGGTCCCAGACGCGCACGAAATCGCCCGGCAGCCGCCGCGTCACGAAATCGCCGGTGGCGGGCATCTTGCCGTAGAAGCCGGTGCTCATATCTGCGGCGGACATGTGAACTTCTTGAACATCTCGAGTGTGTAGGGGTTCTCGACGCTGGCCGCCTTGAGCTCGAAATCGGCATACATGCCTTTCGTGCCGAGGCGCAGGCTATAGACGTCGGAAAGGTTGGTTCCGGCGAACTTGCCGCCGCGCAGCATCCTCAGCCACGCCCAGCTGCCGGTCTCGTTGAGCATCACCTCGGGCGAGCCGTCGACCGGTTGGAAGGCGAGCGAGATCACGCCGGTGCCGTCCTTGCCGGGCCACGTCATCGGCTGCGGCCGGGTCGCGTTGTTGTAGTAGACGAGGTTCTGGCCATCGAGGTTGAGCGTCACCCGCGCCACGTTGGGCGACAGATCCTTTGGCTCCAGCGTGAAGTTCATCACCGGGCCGGTGCCGCCGGGAAACAGGTCGTCGCGGATGTGCCGTGCCTGCTCGAACGCCGCCAGCGCGGCCGCGTCGAGGCCGAAATCGGCGCGCCATTTCCACGGCTGGCTGGCGGTGTCGACATAGTTGATCAGATGGTCGTTGATGAAGGCGTCGATCAGGCCGGCGGGGCCGAAGAGGCGCTGGAAGTCGCGCACATTGACGTCGACCGCGCTCTCCGGGCTGAACGGATAGCGGTTGTTGAGCGCCGCCTGGCAGAAGGGCAGGATGTCGGCGCGCCAGATGGCATTGAGCTCGTTGGTGACCGCCTTCTGCGACAGGCCGCTGGTGTCGCCGGCAATCCCGCCCAGCCAGTCGTTGATCGGCGAAGGCAGGATCTGCGCCTGTCTTGCGACCGCCCCCGTCAGCTCGGCCAGGCCGCCCTGCTTCTTGATGGCGTCCTGCGGGTCGGGGTTGGCCGACACGGTCTGCAGCACATTGGACAGCGCCGTCAGCGCCACCACGGCTGCGTCGAGCGCCGGCGGCTGGCCGTCTACCTCGGCGATCGTGCCTTTGAGCGGCTTGAAGTGTTCGGCCACCAGGCTGCCGGTCATGTCGACCTGCTCGGCCGAGCCCGCGCGCGGCAGTAATTTCGCTCCCGTCTTCACCACCTTGCCGAGTTTGCCGAGCTTGGAGAGCAGCTTCGAGCCGCTCTTGGCGGCGGCGCCGTTCTTGTTGTCAGCCGGCGCTTCGTCGGAACGGGTGAGATCGAGTTCCTGCACGACGGCGGTGAGGAGGCGTTTCAGCGCGGAATCGGCGCTCGAAAGGTCCTTGAGATTTTCGCTGGCGACATTGAGGTCGGTCAGCGGCGCCAGCCGCATGTCGCGCAGGAAGCTGTCCCACTGCGAAATGTAGTCGTCGTAGTAGAGCTTCAGAATGTCCTCGGACAGCGCCGAGACCGAGGTCTCGGCATTCTCCGAGCAGCCGCCGGCAAATACCGCGCGATCGAGCGCCGCCTGCGCCGCCACATCTTCGACGCGATCGAGAACGGCGTCGTGGAAGCCGGCATAGGTGTAGGCGCCGGGAACGCCGACGCGCAGCGTCTTGGCGGAGCGGCGCGCGAACACTTTGGCGCCGTTCGGGCCGGCGAAATTGGCCGGCACCCATTCCTTGACGGCTGCCACTTCCGGATCCGCGAGCAACTGCTTGTAGGCGCGCTCCGGCAGCGAGATGGTGCACACCGTCTTCAGCGCCTCGGCCACCAGCTCCTTGTCCGGGGCGATGTAGCTGTCGTCGACCGCCATGCGGCGGATCGCGGCAAGCTGGTGCTGTTCGGCGTCGGCGGTCGGGAAGGGCGGGGCGGGCGCGAATTCCGGCAGACTGTTCACCCACCAGTTCTGCACGAAGTCGGTGTCCATCTGCGACAGGCCGGTCATCATGCGATAGGTCTTCAGCGCGCCGAGCATGAAATCCGGATCGCGGATCTGTCGCCACATCGTGGCCTCGAGCAGCGCCACCATGTGTGGCTCGAGCACATTGCGCAGCGCGTGGTCGTAAGTGTCGGTCTGGGCGCGCACGAGCTCGGCCGAAGCGGTCGGGCCGAGCAAATTGTGGACAGCATCCGGCGGTGCGGTGCGCGCCGTCGCTACCGCATCCATCGCGGCCAGCGCCCCATCCATCGTCGGCTGCTCCACCGAAGCCGGCGTGGCGGAGACGTCGGTCAGCGGCGCCTGCAGCGCCTCGAACTGGCCGGCCTGCTCGGTGATCGCGTTGCGATTGTCGAGATAGGACCAGGTGAACAGTCCGCCCGCCAGAAGGGCGGCAAGCGCGCAAGCCGCAGCCGCGCCGCGCCAGATCCAGGCGCGGCGGCGCTGCGCTAACGGGTCGAAGGTGCCGAGACCCGCTTCCTTGAAGATGACCTCGGTCAGGAGATTGCGCAGGAAGAAGCTGCGCTTCTCGACGCGCGGCGCCAGCATCGCGCGACGCGGCGGCAGCCCGAAGGAGGAGGACAGCGCCGCCGTCAGCCGGTCGATCGGCGCGCCCTCCTGTGTCGCCGAGGTCAGATAGAGGCCGCGCAGCCAGGCGGCTTCCTCGTAGCGGCTTTCGCCGAACATCGCCTCGATCAGCACCTGGATCGGCTCGGAGAGGCTGGCGAGCTGGGCCGGGAAACGGAAGATTTCCGCGCGCGATCCGAGCTTGTCCTCGTCCTCCAGACGCGGCACCAGCCGCCGCTCCAGCTCCGTGGCAAGCGCGGCGAGCTCTCTTTCGACGGTCTTGGCATCGATCCGGGCATCGAGCGGAAAGGTCGTCCCCCATACCTGCTCGCGGGCGGCGGTCGAGAGACCGCCGAAGAAGGCCTCGAACCCCTTGATCAGGTCGGCCTTGGTCAGCATCAGGTAGACGGGAAGGCGGATTTCGAGGCGGTCGTTCAGCTCCGCCAGCCGGCGGCGGATCTTGCGGCCATGCGCCTTGATGGCTTCGTCCCCTTCCGAAAGCGCATCGATCGACAGCGCGACGATGACGCCGTTGAGCGCGCGGCGGCCACGATGCTTCTTGAGAAGATCGAGGAAACCCAGCCATTCCGTCGCGTCGACATCCGGCTGGCTCTCCTGTTGGACATAACGGCCGGCGGTGTCGATCAGCACCGCATTCTCCGAGAAGAACCAGTCGCAATTGCGCGTGCCGCCGACGCCCTGCAGATCGTCGGTGAGATCGATCGGGAAGTTGAGGCCTGACTGTCGCAGCGCCGTGGTCTTGCCCGTGGCCGGCGGTCCGACGATGACATACCAAGGCATCTCGCGCAGGAATTTGCGGCCGCCGAGCTTGCGTCGCTTGAGCTCCGCCATCACCTCGCCGAATTTGGCGCCGACCGCGGCAACGCTTTCCTCGCCAGGAGTGAGCTGCTTTTCCGTCACGGGCGCGGCGATCTCGGCGACGAACATGCGGTTGGCGCGGATCGCGCGGCGCTGCGCGATGATCAGCCAGATCAGCCACAGGATGATCAGCCCGGCGATGATGGCGATGCGCACATTGTCGGAATCGAACGGCGCATACGGGCCGACCTGGACGATCGGGCCGAACACCCAGATCAGCAGGGAAAGCAGCGCGATGCCGATCAGCGTCCAAAGGAAGCGCGAAGTGAGAACCGCCCAGAGGAAGCGCAGCATGAACATCAGAGCCTCTTCTCGACCAGGACCTCGACGCGGCGGTTGAGCGCGCGGCCCTCGCGCGTCGAGTTGTCGGCCACCGGATCGGTCTCGGCGCGGCCTTCGGAATGGATGCGCTCCTGCGGCACGCCGGCCTGCACCAGAAGATTGGCTATGGTCTCGGCGCGCGCTTCCGACAGCCGCTGGTTCGACGAAAGCGGGTTCGATTTCTGCAGGCGCACATTGTCGGTGTGGCCGACCACCGTGACGTTCCCGATCAGTTCCTGATTGGCGAGGATCACCTTGGCGATCGATTCGATTAGAGGCTCATAGCCATGCGTGAGTGTTGGCCGCGCCGACTGGAACAGTTCGGGATTGGAAGACTGGATGACGAGCTTGGCCAGTGACACGCTCTCGGTCCCGCTCAGCGCCCGCTTGAGACCATCCGGTGCCTCGGCCTTGAATTCAGGCAGCAGCGCAAAATCGACCGGTTCCGGCTGCGGCGCCTCGGGTTCGGGCGCGTCGACCTTGGGCGCGGCGCGGGTGACGTCGCCCCGCGAGGGCGGCGGCAAAGCGCGGACCAGGGCGGAGAGCTCGACCGCCTGGCTGCTCAGCCCCATCGACAGGCCGACATAAGCAGCGGCGGCGATGACCACGGCCGCCAGCGCCATCACCCAGATCGGTACGATGAAGCGCTGCGGCTCGTCCGAGGCGATCACGCCCTTCCAGTTCGGCGACAGCGGCGCATCTTCGGCGTCGGCATTGCGCAGGAAGCGCGCCGCCGCCACGCGAACGGCATTGAGCGAGCGGTCGCCGGCGCGGCCAGGCACGCGATATTTGCCGCGGAAGCCGAGCGCCAGGCAATAATATTGCAACTCCAGCATTTCGCGGTCGCGGTTCGGATGCCTCTCCAGTTCGTCGAGCCGCGAGAAGAACTGCGTGCCGGCATCGACGTCGCCGCGCAGCATCACCACCAACGGCTGGCGTGGCCAGGCGCTGGCGCCGCCCCAGGGCGTGTTGAGCGCGAGGTCGTCGAGCAAGGCCGCCACCGCCCAGGCGGCCTGATCGGCCCGCTCCAGCGACGAGCCCGCGGCCATCGCGGCGTCGCGTGCGCGCACGAGCTCCTCGAGCAGGCGCGTGCGCAGCACTTCCGGGTTCTCTGGCGCCAGCGCGCTTTCCAGCTCCGGCGCGAATTCGAGCAGCGGCGCGAAGCTATTGATCAGCACATTGGGATGGGCGCGCGCGCGCTTCACCGGCGCGCCCGGCGCCAGCGGCGCCATCGGCCGGGGCGAAGCGCCCGTCAGCCTGATGCGCGTGCGTTCGCGATCCTCCGACAGTCCGAAAGGATCATCCCGGCTCATGGCCTCACCTGTTCACCGAATAGCAGTCGACCTGCGGCTCGCTTGGCAGCACGCCGGAAACGCCGATGACGAAACCGGGGGCGTCGAGCAGCGAGGCCCAATGCTCGCTCTTCTGGTCCAGCTCCAGGCACAGCCGGTCGCCGTCATAGGGGATCTCGCGCGGCTGCGAATGCAGCGGCTTCAGCGGAATGCCGGGCAGGCGCGACTTCCACAGCCCCTCGAACTGGTCGGCGGACCCGACGGTGGCCTGGTTGACGAAGATCTTGCGCAGCGCGTCTTCCGACAGTTCGGAGCCGACGCGGATGACGATGCGGCTGGCCACCAGAAGTTTCGGGTTGTCGATGCGCACCTTCCAGACATTGGTGGCATGCCGCATGACCGGCAGCGCGCGCGATTTCGGCTCGATATACCGCAGGCTGAGGATCAGCGAGCGCAAGGCGTCCGCCAGGGCCATATAGGCAGGGCCGGGCGCCATGTGGTCATAGGCCGGCAGCTCGCCGAGCCGGCGCGAGCTGGAGCCATAAGTCGCCATTTCGCCGGCGAGGCCGGCGAGCTCGAGGTAGAGCTCGGCCGGATGGAAGACATCTTGCGCCAGCATGTGGGCGAGCCGCGGCTTGGCCGCATTGGCAAGATGAAGCATCAGCAGGTCCTCGACGCTGCGGCCGGGGCCTCCCATCACCATCTTGCCATGCGCTTCGGCGATCTGGTCGAGACCGGTGACGACCTCCTGCAGCAGTTGCCGATACCAGGCAACCGCGCCCGTGATCAGCGTCGGCGGCAGGAAGCTCTCGTCGAGCGAGACGCCGCCGTCGGCCCGCACGCCCTTGATGTCGGCGACCGGCAGCGCGGTATAGCCGCCGACCGATTTGCCGGGCGCAAGCAGCACCGCCTGCGGGCGGGCGATCTCGATCTCTTCCGGGTCGGCGCCGCCCTGCACGGAATCGCGCACCGACACGATCCTGCCGTGATAGCGCGCGCCGGTCGACGCGGCATGCGCCGGGTCGAAACCGACGCCGCCGGGCGGCTCGAGCGGCAGCGCGACCAGCACCGGCCCGGCGCCGGTATCCGCCGTGACCGGCAGCGGTTTCGGCGCGTCCATCATTTCCGGGATGGAGAAGGGCGTGCCGTCGGGGAAAATACCCCGGGCGGACACGATAGAAACCTGGCCTGCATCGAGCAGCGATTGATCGAGCGTTAGCTGCTGGAAGCCGAACGTATGGAGCTGGCCGGCCTGCAGCGCGCCCCGCACCATCGCCTCGAAGAACCGGTCCTGCTGCTGGAAATGCTGGGTTCTCAGGAAGAGCCCCTCGGACCATAGCACCCTGTTTGCGTCGCTCATGCCGCTGCTCTCTGCACTGCCAACTTCTGTCTCGCCGTCAGGCGGAAATACCGCCGCCGCCTAGCGTGACGTTGATGGTGAATTTCGATCCCGCCGACACCGACTTGGTCGTGCGCCAGTTGCGTCCGCCGGGTTCGCGGATCAGCGCGACGAAGCCGAGCGCCGTCGCGTTCGGTTCGACCGTGATGGTCTTGGCCGCCGTCTTGCCCGGTGCGACGGAGATCGAATCGGATCCGATAAGGTCGGCTCCAAGTGCGGACCCCGCATCGCCCTGCAGCGCAAAATAATCGGCCGAATTGAACTTGCCGGTGCTGGCAAGCCGCATCACCAGCACAGTCACCGGTCGATCGCCGCCGCCGGGTCCCGGATTCATGCCGGCGCCACCGGTCACGTTGACCGAGATAACCGATGGTTTCGGCGGGCCGCTCTGGCAAGCCGCAAGCAGCCCCGTCGCGCCGAGGGCAACGATGAATTCGCGTCGATCGATCATGTCCTACTCCTCTTCGTATGCATCCCTGAAGTCTGCGCCGATCTCGCCCAGGAAACTCGATTCCGCGCTTTGGGCGATGTCGCGATGGCGTTTCTGGTAAAGCTCCCACAGCTTGGCGTTGCGGCCGCCCGCAAGCAGGTTGCCGATCGCGGAATTGGATTTCAGCTCTTCCTCGATCGTCGCCGGATCGAACCGGTCGATCATGCGCCGCAGCGCTGCCTGAACGCCGCGCCAGGCGCGCACGTGATGCTGCGCGAGATCCTTCACCGCATCGCCGATCGCCGCCTCGCCGGAGAGGAAGCCGGGGCTGCGCTCCGAGATTATGGTGACGATGACATCCTCGACCGTCGGCAGGAATTTGAGCGGGTTGACCTCGGAGGCGCCGACCACCGTCTGGGCAACGCGCGCGCTGCCCTTTTCCTCGGCGCGCTTGCGCAGAAGCTGCATCAGGCCGTCCAGCATCAGCCGGTACTCGCGCCCGAATTTTTCCATCTCGGCGATCGCGTCGCGCCCGAGAAAATCGGCCTCCTCGACCCCCATGCCGCGCAGGAAGGCGGCGCGCAGCGCCATATCGCCGGGCACAGGCTGAACTGCACGGGACGGCCTGGGCGCGGGAGCCGGGCGCGGCGGAGGAGGCGGCTCGGGCGTGCGCGCCGGCAAGTTCCGCGGAGGAGCGACCTGCGGCTTTTCGGCTGGCTGCTCGCTGCGACGGGCCGTATGCGCGCCGTTGGCGGAGGCAGGCGTCGCGGCTGGGCCGAAGCCGAAGTCGTCGAAGCCGGTCGGTTTCGGCGCCGGCTGCGCCGTATCGCCGCGCGCGGGCATGTCGCCGAAGCCGAACGGATCGGACCGGCCAGTTGCCGAGTCGTCGTCCGAGGCCGGTGTCGCCACCGGGTCGAGGCTGAATGGGTCGTCGAAGGCGGGCGAACTGCGCTGGTTCGAGGCGCGGTCATACGCGCCGGGCACAGGCTGCTCGAACGGGTCCGGCAGATCGGCCGGCCGCGGCCGCCGCGGCTCCTCCTCGACCTTGGCCGAAAAGAAATCGTCGCCGCCGATGCTGGGCGAAGATCGCTGCTGAGGCGCCGACCAGGCGGCGGCGGAATGGTTGGCGGCCTCACCGACCGAAGTCTGGCTCGCGCTTGGCTGGACCTCGACATAGAGCACGTAGTCGCCCAGTCTCAAACGCATGCCGCTTTGCAGCCGTGCCGACCTGCCGGTGCCGAGCGGGCTGTCGGAATCGTCGATGAACAGCCCGCTGCTCGATGTATCGGTGACGAAGTAGCCGTCGCGGCCGCCGCTGATCTTGCAATGGGCGCGCGACACGAACATGTCCGGATCGTCGATCTGCCAGCCGGCATCGGCGCTGCGCCCGATCACCAGCTCGCCTTCGTCCAGCCGGGTCTGCCTGACCACCTGGGAGCGCGGGCCTTGTTCCAGCGTCAGCAGCAGGCTCATGCGGCCGCCTCCGCCATTTCCGGCCGCCAGCCGACGACAGTGCGGAGCTTGAGATCGTCGGCGTCTCCCTTCTCGGCGGGGCGAGCAAGCCAGGAGGTTCGGCCGAGCTGGACGGTGCCAATCTTCGGCGGCGGCACGGCGTCGCGCGCAAGCACGATGCGCAAATCGACATCCAGCGCTTCGCCGATCATGTCGCTCACCGCTTTCTTGAAGAGGGCGAGGCGCCGCTCTCCAGGCAGGAAGGACTTGAAGTCGTCGAGATCGAGCGGGCCGACGCGCAACTCGATCCGGCTCTGGCGGCTGAAGACGCGCGGGCCGATCGTCGCCCCGCGCCCGAGCGCCGCATAGGCCTTGCCGACGCGGCTCTGCAGTGCCGCCGGTATGGTGATCCAGGAAGCGACGAATTCCTTGATCTCGACCGGTACCTTGAAGGCCGTGGCAAGAAACAAGGTGAGCCGTTCCGGACCGTCGACCTGGCTGGCCAGCGATCCGGCCTGGCGCAGCCGCACAGCGTCGAGTTCGGCATCCTGGGTGCCGGGAAGGCCGATCCCCGACATTGCTTCCAGCATGGCGCGGACGCGTCCGCCGATCGAGCGCTCGACCTGCACCGCCGGATGTGCGTCGGCCCAGGCGCGGTAGTAAAGCGCGATCATCCGGTGCTGCAGGATGTTGACGAAGTCGACGAAGGTTGTGTCGCTGGTCTGCTCCGCTTGCGTGCCGGTGAACCAGCGCTGCGACAGCCGGTCGAGCACCCAGCGCGTCAGATGCAGCGGCATCGGCCCTTCGGGCCCGAGCAGTCCGAGATTGGCGACGGTCACCCGCGCCGGAGCCTTTTCGCCCGCCTCCTGGAATTTCATCACGTCCCTGGCCGAGAAGCTCAGGCGGACATGCTGGCCGAGCCGCGCCGGCTCGCGATTGGCCTGGCCGGAATAGCCGAACAGCCCGCCCCTCTGCTCCAGCCGGCGCAGAAGCTCGAAGAAGTCAAAGCTTTCCGACAACGCCCCGATTCCGTCTGAGACGGCTTCGCTCAGGGCGGGCCGCGCTAGATCAGGTAGCGATTGCCGGGCGTCATCGGCCATGGCACATCCTCCTGCTTCTGCAGCAGCCGCGTGCGTGTCCGCACGAAACCGTTTATCCCGGCATGGCGGGCAAACAGCCGCGCCAGCAGGGCCGAAAGCAAAAGCGTGCTTTGCCCCGCCAGCACCGACTGGTCGACATGCAGCGTCACTTCCGTGCCCCGCCCGAAGCACATCGGCCCGTCGATCTTGAGCCGCTCGATCACCGGGCGCGAGTCGATGCGGGTGATCGAATGCACGTTGCGGGCGAGGCTCGGGTCGCCGCGGTCGGCATAAAGATCGAGCAGCGCGTGCAGCGGATCGACGCCGCGGCCTTCCTTGGCGAGACTCAAGAAGTTGAGCGAGAGCTGCGCCACCAGCCGCCAGGCAAGATTGTCGGCGCGGGATTCGCCTTCGGCGCCCGCCGGCAGCGACGCCGGGATCGACGGCTGGGGCGGCCGCAGCGCGCCGAGCAGCCTGACGGCCTCCACCGGGTCCGCCGTCTCTAGCGTCAGTGTCGGTGTGTCGTCGAGGATCGGCAGGTCGCGATTGGTGCAAAGCGCCATGATGTCGAGGCGCTTGAGCGGCCGGTTGGCCGGGCTGCCGGCCGGGCGCGACACCGAGAGGAAAACGTCGTCTCCCGTGTAGGAGGTGCGGGTCAGGCCGTCGCGACGCTCATCTTCGGTGGCCCTGCGAGGGCGCCGCTCGGTCGAATACACCCAGCCGCTGCCGCGGTTCTGCCCCAGGCTGAAAAGCTCGGGAATCTCGGCCTCGCTGCCCTCCGCGTCGGCATCCTCCACTCGGGTGACGCGGAAGATCTCGAAATCGCGCGCTCTGGTTCGATCGGCATGCAGCACTTGCCTTGTCCTGCGCGGATCGATCTCGATGACGTTGCATTCGCGCTCGAAGAGATTGATCAGCGGCGTCACGAAGAGCTCGAAATCGGCCGGCGCAACGTCGGCGAGCTCGGGCACCGGGCGGCGGAACAGGAAGATGATCTCCATCCCCGCCTCGCATCTGCGCACCACCGGCTGCAGGCCGGCGACCCGCACATAGTGGAAGCGTTCGGGGACCATGAAATATTCGCGCAGCAGGCGGTAGCCCTCGAAGGTCGGGCGGGTGCGCGGCATCAGCGCCTCGTCGTCGCGGATGCCGACCATCTCGGGCTCGGGCAACGCCGATAGCGGATTGGTCTTTCCTTCCGCCCGCGCGCCGACGGCCGAGCAGGCCCCGAAGATCGCGTCGAACAGGAGCGGCGCCTTGGTGCGACCGGCGAAATAGAGATCGAGACGGTCGAGCGACAGCTCGCTGAGCTTGCCCTTTCCGGTGCGCGCAAGCGCGACGCGCAGCGCTGCCTCGCCGCGCGCGCCGGCGACTGGGCCGATGCCGGCGGCAGCCAGCGCGCTGCGATCCTGGAAATAGCTGACGGAGGTGATCGCGATCGGCCATAGCGTGATCTCTTGCGCGGTGCTGAAGGTTGACCGCGTCGACAGCCCCGGATGCAGGCTGGAGACCAGTCGTGTGCCGCGCGCGACTGTATGACCGGCGATCATCGACTGCACTTGCTGGCCGGGTTTCAGCACCGCCATCGCCGTTGCCGGCGCCGGGGTGACCAGGTCCGGGTAAAGCACGTCGAGCACGGCGCGCGAGAAGCGCGAGCGCTCGGCGTCGACCTTCAGCCGCGTGCGCGCGGCAAGGAAGGCCACGCCGTCGAGCAGCCGTTCGACATAGGGGTCCGGGCAGGGAACGGTGTCGAGGGAAAGATTGCGGGCGACTGCCGGATGCATATCGGCGAATTCGGCCGCGAGCGCCCGGATATGGGTCAGTTCTTCTTCGTAATATTCGACGAAGACCCGATCCATCTCAGGTCTCCCGGAATTCGGTTCGCGCCAGGCCGTTGTCGAGATTGATCGTGGTGCGCAGCCGCATGCGCTCCGGCGTCGGCGTCATGATCAGCACGGCGTCGATCTCGATCTTCAGGCCGACGCTCTTGTCGCCAAGGGTGACATTGACCGTCGTGGCGCTTTCCTTGAGCCGCGGCTCGAAGGTGGCGAGCACCGCGCGGATCTCGCGCGCCAGGGTATCGCGGTCGAAGTCCCGCGAGGAGCGGCCGGAGAAGGACGGCACGCCGTAGTTCACGACG
This sequence comes from Mesorhizobium sp. M1A.F.Ca.IN.022.07.1.1, assembly GCF_003997575.1. Classification (NCBI taxonomy): domain Bacteria; kingdom Pseudomonadati; phylum Pseudomonadota; class Alphaproteobacteria; order Hyphomicrobiales; family Phyllobacteriaceae; genus Mesorhizobium; species Mesorhizobium sp. M1A.F.Ca.IN.022.07.1.1. The sequence goes on along the minus strand of NZ_RZST01000033.1, from coordinate 6,134 downwards.
CTGCGGCGCACCTCCGGAAAGTCGGCAAGCGACGGCAGCTCGTCCAGGGGCTGTTCGTGCTCGGCATCGGAAAGCATCGGAACGGACTCGAAGCGCTCGGTGTTGAACAAGGCTTCGATGTCGCGCCGGACGGCTTCCCTGAGCACCCGCGCCGACACCACCACGCCGCGGCTTTCGATCTCGGCGCGATGTTCGGCCTGGAACACCAGACGGTGCAGGCGCCGCTTTTGGTCGGGGGTGAGTTCCGCATCGGCATCGATGGTGCGTGCGCTGCCGGCAAGAAGAGCCTCGACGCGCTCGGCGCCGAGTTCTTCTTCCAGCAGGCGACGCAGCCCCTCGATCTCCGACGTCAGCCCGGGCAGGTCGTTGATGAGGCGGTCCCAGAGGGAGGGCTGGACCGCCTCGCGCTTTGCTCGCGAACTGCCGGCGAGCTGCGCCCTTGCGCCGGGCCTTTTGGCCTCACTTGCCGACATAGACATCCATTTCGATCTCGTCGTCCTTGTCGTAGACGAATTTGATCTTCTTGTAGGCGAAGCTCACTTCTTCCTCGATCAGGTCGGCCTCGTCATCGGCCTGCTTCATGTCGTATTCCATGATCGAAGCGTCGGTGAGCGTCACCACCAGATAATCGCTGGTCTCGCCGTCGATGGTGCGGCGCGCCGAAAACACCACTTCGTCGAGCGCCTTGTTGTCGAACAGCGCCTTCTTCAGGTAAGGCGACGCCTTGTCGTAATGCTTGGTGAACTTGATCATCCCCAAGGATACGCGCCCGCGGCGCGAGAGCGAATTGGGATCGTAAGGCGCGATCATCTTGTAGTCGACGCCATGGACTTCGATCTCATCTTCGTGGCCGTCGCGCACGCTGGGACCCTTGATGTCCGGAACTTTCAGAAAACCATCGATCTTCATTGAAGGCATTGTCTTTCTCCACCGCTCTCAAACCAAACAAGATGACTATGCTTGCGATTTCACCCCTTCACTGACGGCAGTTCGGACACCAGCCGGAGCGAGGCATTGATGCCTTCCAGCTGGTAGTGCGGACGCAGATAGAAACGGGCGTTGTAGTAACCGGGCCGGCCTTCGACACTGTCGACCTGGACCTCGGCCGCGGCGAGCGGGCGCTTGGCGCGCGCCTTGTCGTCGGCAAAGGCTGGATTGGCCAGCACGTACCGGTTGATCCATTCGGTCAACCAGATCTGCATGTCGGTGCGTTCCTTGAACGAGCCGATCTTGTCGCGCGCGATCGCCTTGAGGTAGTGGGCGAAGCGCGAGACCGGGAACAGGTAGGGCAGGTTGGCGCTGAGCCGCTCGTTGGCCTGCGCGTCGGGATCGACCAGACGCCCGGCTCGGGTCTCGTCGTCCTGCAGCGAATGGGCGCCGATGAAGGCCGCAAGGTCGGTGTTCTTCCGGTGCAGGATCGGCATCAGGCCGAGTTTGGCGAGCTCCGCTTCGCGCCGGTCGTCGATAGCGACTTCCGTCGGGCATTTCATCGCGATCGATCCGTCGTCGGTCGGAAACGCGTGCACCGGCAGGTTGAGCACCGTGCCGCCGTTTTCGACGCCGCGGATCTGTGTGCCCCAGCCAAAAAGCTTGTGGCTGCGGTTGATGTTGACGCCCATCGGGAAGGCGGCGTTCATCCAGACATATTTGTTGTGGTCGCCTCCCACCTCTTCCTCGAAGGTGAAACCCTTCACCGGAACGGTTTCCGAGCCGTAAGGCAGGCGCGCCAGCACCCGCGGCATGGTGAGGCCGATATAGCGGGCGTCCTCGCTCTCGCGCAGCGACTGCCACGAGGCATAGGCCGGGTTGTTGACGATCATCTGCAGGTCCTGCGGGTTGGGCAGTTCCTGCCAGCTGTCCATGCGGAACAGGCGCGGCGAGGCGGCGGCGATGAAGGGCGTGTGCGCCGAGGCGCAGACGCCGGAGATGTTGCGCAGCAGGCCGACGTCGCGCGGATGGTTCGAGAATTCGTAGGCGCCGAGAATGCAGCCGATCGGCTCGCCGCCCAGCATCGAATACTCGTCCGTATAGACCTTCTTGAAGATCGGGCTCTGGTCCCACATCTGGCCTTCATAGTCTTCCAGCGTGTCGGCCAACTGTTCCTTGGAGATGTTCATCACCCGGATCTTGAGCTTCGTATCCGTCTCGGTGTTGTTGACGAGATACCAGAGGCCGCGCCAGGTGCCTTCCATCTCGCGCACTTCCGGCGCGTGCAGGATCTCGTTGACCTGCGTCGTCAGCATCTTGTCGATGCCGGCGATCAGCGACTTGATCGACTTGATCGCATTGGACGAGATGGTGGTGGTTTCGGAGCGCGACTGCGCCGCCAGCGCCAGGTTGCGCACCAGCTGCTGGAGCTTCTCGCTGTCGTCCTTCTTGACCTTGAAATCCTTTTCCAGGAGGCCGCTGAATTCGCCGAGGTCAATCGCTTCCGCCTCGGCGGTGGCGGCTGCGGTTTTTTGCTGTTCAGCCATGACTTACTCCTCGCCCTTGCCCTCAGAAATCGCCTGGCCGGCGATCTTGCTCAGCAGCGGTTCGTTGTTCAGAAGCTGCGCGATGCGCTTTTCGGCGTCGACGCGGCCGTCCATGAAGCCGAGCAGCTCTTCGAGCTGCCGGCGCATCTTGAGGATCTCGGCCAGTTGCGGGACCTGCTCAGCGATCTTGTCCGGCGCGAAATCGCCCATCTTGGAGAAGGTGAGATCGATCGCGAGCTCTTCGTCCCGCTCGGCGCCCTCGGCTTGCGGGAGTGTGTTCTTTACTCGTGCCTTCACCCGCGGCCCCATGGCCTCCATGAACTTCGGGAACCGATTGGCGTCGGTCTCGACGAAGTTGCGGTCGAGCACTGACTTCACCGCTTCCTTGGTCTGTGAAGCGCCGGAAAGATCGGCCATCACGGCCATGACGAACGGCAGTTCGATCGTTGTCGGGCTGCCGTAGGTCTCGACGTCATAGGCGATCTGCACGCGCGGGGCGCGGTTTCTTTCGATGACCTTCGCTTTGCTCTCTGCTGGCATGCTTGTTACCTTTCATCCTTCTGGGCCGGCTTCTTCGGATCGGGGACACCGGCAAGCAGCCGGAACTCCTTCAGCCCCGATGGGGCGAGATCTTCCATCAATTCCACGAAATCCATGTGCACCATGCGGCGCACGCGGCGGGCGAGATGCGGGATCGGGCTCGACGGCTCGGTGCGGTCATAAAAGGCGACGACGAGATCCAGGCATTTGACGACGTCGTCGCGCGAGGTGATCCGGTCGGGCAGCCCGGCGCCCGGTTCCGCATAGCTTGCGACACTTGCCATCGATTCGGCTCCCCTCGCTTCGGCGCCCATCCTTTCGGCGCCATGGGCGTTTGGGCCGGGCGCTGCCGGTTCCGCCGGCTGCGGGATTGGCTTTGCGGCCCCGTTCGCCCCGGCACCGGCGGCGGAATTCCGCTCCAGCGTCGTCAGCAATCGCTGCAGGAAGCGTCTCAATTCCGGAATGGCGGGGCCATTGCCGTCGATGCGCTTGTTGAGGGCGGCGTCGACCTCGTCGAGAGCGGCGATCACCGCGCGGGCGTCGGCGAGCAGCGAGGTCATCGCCTCGCCGGCCTGATCGACTTGCGCCTTGCACCCGGTGCGCACCCGGTTCACCAGCTGGTTGTGGCCGCTCACCAGCGCCGCCTTTTCCGCCGCGCCCAGTCCCGAAGCAGCCTCCTGCAGCATGACGTGTTCGTCGAGGCTGCCCTTCTCCAGGTCCTCTCCCTTGATCGGGCCGACCGTGCGCGGCGCAAAGAAGACCATGCCGCGCAGATCCTTGAGCAGCCCGTCCTGGCTGTTTTGCAGGTCGATCAGCGCATTGATGCGCCGCAAGGCAGCCTCGCGCGGCGTGGCGCCAGAGCGCAGTGCCGGATGCATCGTTTCCCAATGCCTGTCGAAGGTTTGGGCGATCAGCGTCAGGCCTTCGGCGAGCCCGCCCAGCTGTTCTTCGTTGGCAAGGGCACGCACAACCAGGACGAGGAGGCGCAGGTCCCGCCCGTGCGACCGCAACTCCTCCGCCTTGGTGAGTACGACGGACCAGTCGACCGGAACATCGACTTCCGATTTGTTGTTTCCTTCGTATTCGACCTTTTTCTGCTGTTCGGTCAGGCGCTCCAGCTCATGAAAGGCCGGGTCGTTACGCAAGTCCTCTCCCGACGGATTTTCACCGTTCAGAGGATTCAGCCAGAGTGCGAGATCAATCACACTAACCCCCAGCCAGCGGCCCTGAGACCCTATGTGACGCAACGTTACCACCGGCCTCGCGTCACGACAATTGAGCAGCTGCTCAAAAACTAACGGATGCTAAACGCGACCGTTTCTTTCAGCAAAACCCATTGCGCGATTGCCGGGCCGGGTATGTGAAATGGCTCGCATAGCCCGGACCGCAATCCGGTATTTCTTGCACGACATTGCAGAGCTTGTGTAACCGGGCAGTGCCGCCCGGATGGATCCAAACGCCTTATCCGTCACACGGCTTTGTCAAGCCGCCGCTTATATGGCAGGGTACGGTTGGCAGATTGCGGGAGCAGGTTCGAATGGAACAGCGCCGGTCATCGCAGAGCTTCAAGCGTAAGGAACTGGTCGCCAAGCTCAACGCCACGGGGGTGCGCGCCTTCAAGGCCGCGGCCGACACGGCCAAGCTGCGCGGCAATCCTTATGTGGAGCTCGTCCACTTCATCCAGCAACTGGTGCTGTCCGAGCGCTCGGACGTGCAGATGATCATCGCCGATGCCGGGTTGGACGTCAGCCGGCTGACGGCTGACATGACCCGGGCCATCGACAAGCTGCCTTACGGCGCGACCTCCGTCGAGGAATTCTCCGATCACATCTTCCACGCCATCCAGGAAGGCTGGAACCTGGCGACGCTGGAGTTCGGCGTCGAGGAGGTGCGCAGCGCCCATATCCTGCTGGCCTGCCTGAGGACGCCGGTACTGGAAGGCCTGGTGTCGAAAATCAGCGCCGAATTCGACAAAATCGATGCCGACGGCGTCGTTTCCCGTTTCGCCGATGTCACCGAAGGCTCGCTCGAAGCCGGCACACCTCCCGCCTCTGCCGCCGCCGAACAGCCGATGAAGCGCGGTCCGGGCGGAGATTCGGCGCTGGCCAAATACGCGACCGACCTCACGCTGCGCGCCCGCGACGGCAAGATCGATCCGGTCGTCGGCCGCGACCCGGAAATCCGGCAGATCGTCGACATCCTCATGCGTCGCCGCCAAAACAACCCGATCCTGACCGGCGAGGCCGGCGTCGGCAAGACGGCGGTGGTCGAAGGATTTGCGCTCCGCATCGCCCAGGGCGACGTGCCGCCGACGCTTGAGAATGTCAGCGTGCGCATGCTCGATGTCGGGCTGATGCAGGCGGGCGCCAGCGTCAAGGGCGAGTTCGAGAAGCGGCTGAAGGCGGTCATCGACGAGGTTCAGGCCTCCGAGGTGCCGGTCATCCTGTTCATCGACGAGGCGCATACGCTGATCGGCGCCGGCGGTGCCGCGGGCACCGGCGACGCCGCAAATCTTTTGAAGCCGGCGCTGGCGCGCGGCGAGCTGCGCACCATAGCCGCCACGACCTGGGCCGAATACAAGCAGCATATCGAGAAGGACCCGGCGCTGACGCGCCGCTTCCAGGTGGTCAAGATCGAGGAGCCGTCGGAAGCTGTGGCCGTGCTGATGCTGCGCGGCGTCGCCGGCGTCCTGGAGCAGCACCACAAGGTCCAGATACTGGACGAGGCGATCGAGGCGGCGGTCGCGCTCTCGCACCGCTACATTCCGGCCAGGCAACTGCCGGACAAGGCCGTCAGCCTGCTCGACACGGCTTGCGCGCGCGTTGCGGTCTCGCAGCATGCGACGCCGGCCGAGGTCGAGGACATTCTGCGCCGCCGCCAGGCGCTGGAGGTCGAGAGTGGCATCATCGGCCGCGAGGCGGCGATCGGCATCGAGGTCGCCGACCGTCAGGCTCGCGTCGATGCCGGGCTGGCGGAAACCGAGACCACCTTAACCGCCGCCCAGGCGCGCTGGGATCGCGAGAAAGCACTGGTCGCCGAGATTCTTGACCTGCGCGCTAAACTGCGCGGTGAAGGCGTGCCGCTCGATGCGGCGGGGGGGGGAGGCCGGGGAGGAAACCG
>NZ_RZST01000339.1:0-6188 GCF_003997575.1 Mesorhizobium sp. M1A.F.Ca.IN.022.07.1.1 | reverse complement strand
GCGATCGCCACCGCATTCGCCTGCTCAACCTCCAGACGCAGCGTCCGCATCTCCGGAAAACTGGCCTCGACTTCGTCGAGCAGCGCCTGGCCGATCCTTTGCCGCTGACAATCCGGAGATACGTAGAGCTGGTTCAGAAGGACGATCTTCGGGTCGGCAGTCGCGGCCGCCAAAGCCATGCCGCCAAGCCGCTTGCCATCGTCAGCGACCAGGAATTCGGAATTCGGCCGGGCCAGTTGCGCCTTGAGCGAAGCAAGAGAATGCCAGTCGTCGGTGATCACCGTTACATGCTCGGCGCCGTAAATGGCGTCATAGGTCGCATGCCACGTCTCGACCAGCAGCGCGCGGATCGCAACAAGATCGCGCTCGCTGGCGGTGCGGACGAACATCGCTCTATTCGATGCCGAGCTTGGCCTTGACCAGCTCGTTGACCGCCTGAGGGTTCGCCTTGCCGCCGGTCGCCTTCATCACCTGGCCGACGAACCAGCCAGCCATGGTCGGCTTGGCGCGCGCCTGCTCGGCCTTGTCCGGATTGGCGGCGATGACCTCGTCGACCGCCTTCTCGATGGCGCCGGTGTCTGTCACCTGCTTCATGCCGCGGCTTTCGACCAGTTGGCGCGGATCACCGCCCTCGTTCCAGACGATCTCGAACAGGTCCTTGGCGATCTTGCCGGAGATCGTGCCCTCCTTGATCAGGTCGACGACGGTACCGAGCTGCTCAGGCGAAACCGGAGCGTTTTCAATATCTTTGCCAGCCTTGTTGAGAGCGCCCAGCAGGTCGTTGATGACCCAGTTGGCGGCAAGCTTGCCGTCGCGCCCCGAGGCCACCTTCTCGAAGTAGTCGGCGACCGGCTTTTCCGACACCAGCACCGAGGCGTCGTAGGGCGATAGGCCGAGCGAGCCGATCAGCCGCGCCTTCTTCTCGTCCGGGAGTTCCGGCAGATGCTGTGCCAGATCATCGACATAGGCCTGGTCGAATTCCAGCGGCAGAAGGTCGGGGTCGGGGAAATAGCGGTAGTCATGCGCCTCTTCCTTGGAGCGCATCGAGCGCGTCTCGCCCTTGTTGGGGTCGAACAGGCGCGTCTCCTGCTCGATCGCGCCGCCGTCTTCGAGAATGGCGATCTGACGGCGCGCTTCGGACTCGATGGCCTGGCCGATGAAGCGGATCGAGTTGACGTTCTTGATCTCGCAGCGCGTGCCGAAGGCGCCGCCCGGGCGGCGCACCGAGACATTGACGTCGGCGCGCAGCGAACCCTCGTCCATGTTGCCGTCGCAGGTACCGAGATAGCGCATTATGGTGCGCAGCTTGCTGACATAGGCCTTGGCCTCGTCGGCGGAGCGCATGTCCGGCTTGGAGACGATCTCCATCAGCGCAACGCCGGTCCGGTTGAGGTCGACATAGGACATTGTCGGATGCTGGTCGTGCATAGACTTGCCGGCATCCTGCTCCAGATGCAGGCGCTCGATGCCGACCTCGATGTCCTCGAACTCGCCCTGCCGGTCCGGTCCGACCGAGACGATCACCTTGCCTTCGCCGACGATCGGCTGCTTGTACTGCGAGATCTGATAGCCCTGCGGCAGGTCCGGGTAGAAATAGTTCTTCCGATCGAAGACCGACTTGTGGTTGATCGCGGCCTTCAAGCCCAGCCCGGTGCGGATCGCCTGCTTGACGCATTCCTCGTTGATCACCGGCAGCATGCCGGGCATCGCCGCGTCGACCAGGCTGACATTGGCGTTGGGCGCCGCGCCGAAAGAGGTCGAGGCGCCGGAGAACAGCTTTGCCTCGGACGTCACTTGCGCATGCACTTCGAGCCCGATGATGATTTCCCAGTCGCCGGTGGCGCCGGAGATCAGGCGTTTCGGGTCGGGCGTGCGGGTATCGATGATGCTCATGGAGGCCTATGGGTCGCATTCGTGGCTGGCGCGATTTTGCTTATCGCGTTGCGAAAATCGCATCACTCGCTAGTGCAAACCGTTCCTTGAGACAAGTCCAAAGCCGCGCGCAGGCCTCCAGGCAGCTTGCGCTTGTAAGCCCACGGGCTGTGCTGGCGGCACCTTCCCGCCTGTATCAGGCGGTGGCGATGTAGGCCCGGATCTCCTCGGCCTCGCGCTCGACATCCTCGATCCGGCGCTTGACCACATCGCCGATCGACACGATGCCGTCGAGCATCCCGTCCTTCTCCACCGGCAGGTGGCGGAAGCGACCCTTCGTCATGATCTCCATGACCTCGTTGACCGTGTGGTTCTCGTTGCAGATCTTGACCTTCGGCGTCATGGCCGATCGGACCGGAATATCGAGCGCGGCCGCGCCCTCCCTGGCCAATACTCGCACGATGTCGCGCTCGGAAAGGATGCCGACGATCTTGCGGTCGCCATTGGTGATGACCAGCGCGCCGATCCTATGCTCGGTCAGGATGCGAATGGCTTCGCTCAGCTTTTCATTAGGCCCGAGTGTGAACACGTCATGGCCTTTTTGCTCAAGAATTGCCTTCACAGTCATGGCGTCCTCCTGTGCCTTGCCCGCCGGCTCCTGCCCTGACCGGCATTCACGTTCCGGTGAACATGGTGCGCCGTGATTGGTTGCATTTCAAGTGCGCCGCAGTGCTACTCGGGCGGCTGGGGCCGATCGAAAAAGCGCACGCCGAAAAAGCCGGCGACAAAGCCGCCGATATGGGCTTCCCAGGCGATCTGTCCCTCGATCCCCGGCGCAAAGCCGAGAAGGCCGGTGGCGAGGTTGATCACCATCCAGACGCCGAGGAAGGTCATGACGCCGCGCGAACGCAGCACGATTGCGATCGGCAACGGCTCGCCGGCGAAGGCCGCCTGGCCTGACGAGCGATCGATCCGGAAGCCGTAGCGCGCCGCAGCTCCCATCATGCCCGAGATCGCGCCGGAAGCGCCGACCAGCGGCATCTCGCCATAAGGGTGCATGGCCCAGAACAGCGCGACCGAAGCCAGCCCGGTCACGGCGTAGAACACCGCAAATCGGGCCGCGCCGAAACGATTGGCGAGCGGTGAGCCGAAAGCGGCAAGCCAGACCATGTTGACGGCAATGTGAGCGAGGCCCCCATGCATGAAAGCATAGGTGAAGGGGCGCGTGAACAGGAACCAGTCGAAGCCGTATCGGCCGGTGTAGAGCACCGGAATGAAGGCTCCGTCGTAGAGCAGCATCATTTGCTGGTCGTCGTTCAGCACATATCGCTCCAGCAGGAAGACGATCGCGCAGATCCCCATCACCGCCAGCACAACCGGCGGCAAGTTGAACACCGGCTCGCGGCGCGGCTCCGGCGCCTCGTCGTCTGGTTGCAATTCGGATTCGGTCGGTGTTACCGGTTCGCTCATGGCCTCTTCGCAGCTGGCTGGAGACTCGATTTCGGCCGAAGCATGTAGTTCACGCCGGATCGAATCACAAACCGCGAATCGCCCCAAGCTGAAATCGGATAGCGCCTGGATCGGCGACGCTGCGAATCAAAAGAAAGCCGTCCAGGTTTCCCTGAACGGCCGGTCGAGTCCCCTGCTCCCCGAAAACTGACTGAAGCGCTGCCGATCGCTGCTGAAACGACCGTTTTGGAGTGGTTTTTGACATGCCACAGGCCCGGTCGGCGCGCAACGTAAACCACTTGTTAACCTTAACGACCCCGAGACGTGAACAAACGTTAACGATGCTGGCACGCATCCTGCTCCGCACCGCATGAAGGTCATCGGAGGGCGCCCTGTCTGTTCGCCGATGGGACAACAAGAAAGACAGATTGCCGGAGCGGAATGGAAATGAATCAGAACGGATCAATCGCGCTGTTCCAATATTGGAACCGGCTGCGTGATGGCCGCCCGGCTCCGAAACGCTCGGAAGTGGAGCCGGCGGACATCAAGACGCTCCTGGCCGATACGTTCATCCTGGAGCGCGACACACGCGCGGAAGCCGTGTTCCGGCTGGCCGGCACCAGGCTCTGCGCCTATTACGGCCGCGAGCTCAAAGGGTTTTCCTTCCCCTCGCTCTGGCGCGAGAAGGACCAGCGGCTTATGTCGCGTCTCATCCACGGCGTCTTCGACCAGAAATCGGTGCTGCTTCTGACCTATGAAGGATTCAGCCGAAACGGTCGTTCCAGCAAGTTCGAGCTGCTGGCGCTGCCGCTCGATGGCGGCGTCGAGAGCCCTCGCTGCCTCGGCATCGTTAGCGCCGCGGATCGGCCGTTCTGGCTTGGTGCCGACCCGCTGGCGGACGCCCTGATCGACGCGATTCGGGTCATCGATCCCGACAAGGACCCGATGTTCCTAAAGAACCGGCCGGCGATCGATGTTCCGTCGCTCGTGCCGACGGAGTTCGACGCGCCCGAGACCATTTCGGCGCTCGGCCGCGTACGCCGGATACGGCATCTCGTCGTCTTCGACGGCGGGCGCAACGAGTAGAGCGGATCGCGAGATTTTGCCCCGATCTGGTCCAGGCCTTTGCCTTGCGTGGGCGTCCGCCCCCAACCCATTTGGGCCGGCTTTTTCCCGTTTGTTAACCTGCTTTGCTGTAGCTTTTTCCGGTGAAATTCCTCGCACGTCGCGCGGAATGCCAACGGGGTGTAGGCAGTCATGAGGTCAGCGGCGGAATTTGCGCCGTCCCGTGTGGAGCGGCGCAATTTTCAGCGTGTCCGGGTGAAAATCTACGGACGCTTCATGCTGGAGGACCGCACGGAACACGCGTGCCAGGTGATAGACATGTCGCCAGGCAATGTCGCCTTGCGCACCGATCGCGTCGGCATGCCGGGGGAAAAGGTCATTGCCTATATCGATCACATCGGTCGCATCGAAGGCATCGTGACGCGCACCTCGCAGGACGGTTTCGCGATGACCGTCATCGCTTCGGACCGCAAGAAGGACAAGCTCGCCGCGCAGCTCACCTGGCTTGCGAACAAGCATGAGCTCGACCTGCCGGAAGACCGCCGCCACGAGCGCGTCGCGCCGCGCAATCCGATGAGCGTGCTGCAGCTCACCGACGGGCGACAGTATCAGTGCCGCATCATCGACCTGTCGCTCTCGGGCGCGGCGATCGAGATCGACGTCAAACCAGCAATCGGCGTGCAGGTCATGCTGGGAACGATGCGCGGCCAGGTCGTGCGTCACTTCGAGGACGGCGTCGCCATTGAGTTTGCCGTCATCCAGCGGCCGGAAACCTTGGATTCGGAATTCAACGCGCCGCGGTCCTGACCGCTTAGAATTCGGACATGCATCCAACCGGCCTCCAGCGGCCGGTTTTTTGTTGGCCGGATCAGGGCCTTCTAGCAGCCGGGCGGCATGTCGAGACGCCACGTGATCCGGGTGCGGCGGCCGGTTTAGATTCTCAACAATCCGCAGTCGAGATAGTTCAAATTTTATATTTAATCTACGGGCGTTTTACTCAATCTCTACTTCCGGTTTTTGCGTCAAATAAATCCCAACGTGGCACAGTCTCTCTCAAACGGGGAGACTACCATAATGAAAATGACGAGGGGCAAGCTGTTGCTCTTGGCAATGGCGATGCAGCTTTCCGCCTGGGGCACGGCAAGCGCGGGACCGCTGTTCATGCATACGGGTGGCCGCACCACCCAGCCCGTCGGCCATTATGAACTCTGCCAGCGTATCCCCATCGAATGCAATGAGAGGACGCCGAATGGGTCTCCTGTCGAGCTGACCCGCAAGCTGTGGGCGACGATGATCAAGGTCAACAATTCGGTCAACACCCGCGTCAAGCCACGTACCGATATGGAGATCTACGGGGTCGAGGAATACTGGGCCTATCCCGACAACGGTTTCGGCGACTGCGAGGACTTCGCGTTGGAGAAGCGCCGCGAATTAATGGCCGCCGGTGTCCCCGCCGGCGACCTTTTGATGACGGTCGTGCGCCAGCCGAACGGCGACGGCCACGCGGTGCTGACGGTGCGCACCAGCCTCGGCGAGTTCATCCTCGACAATCTCGAGCCGAAAGTGCTCGCCTGGAACGACACGGTCTACACCTACCTCAAACGTCAATCGACAGAGAATTCAGGCGTTTGGGTTTCGATCAACGACGGCCGCGAGGACGCGGTCGCCAGCGTCCGCTAGGATCCCAATGCATGCTGCCCCAAGATGCGCAGGGCTTTTGGGGCAACACGAAGAGATTAAGCACGCCGCATTCATACGGCGTGCCTGGAAAAAGCCCGGTCGAGTCCCCACCCTCCCCGTCC
>NZ_RZST01000338.1:0-6206 GCF_003997575.1 Mesorhizobium sp. M1A.F.Ca.IN.022.07.1.1 | reverse complement strand
CTTCTATGGCCTTCGCTGGCGCTGGCCATCGTCGCCTTGGCCTATGCCGGGGCCGGCGCGAAAGTGTTCCAGAAGGCGGCGGATGGCCGTGTGTCGCTGGCGAGCCGCATCCTGCTTTGGCCTTATCGTCTAGGCGCCAGGGTCAATGTCTGGACCTGGACGCGCAAGCTGCCGCCGGTCGTGCCGGTCAGCGACGGCATCTTCCTTGGGCGGTTCCCGAACGCCGCCGAGGCTGACGGCTTCGGCACGGTGATCGATCTCGCCGCCGAGCTTGAGCGGCCGCGCGACGCGCCGGGCCGCTGGCAAAGCTTCGGCATGCTCGATCTGCTGCCGCCGCCGGCGGACACGCTCGACCAAGCGGTGGCGGCGATCGAGCCGGCGCGCCGGCAAGGCACGGTGCTGGTCTGCTGCGCGCTCGGCTTCCAGCGCAGCGCCACCGTCATCGCCGGATGGCTCGTCGCGACCGGCCGCTCGCAAACGCCGTCCCACGCGCGCAAGCAGCTCGCCGCGTCCGGACGACCAGTGCATCTTCAGATCGGACTGGACGAGCCGGCATGACGGACGAACCCTACCAGCGGCGGACAGCCGCCTTTGCCGCCATGCTGATCAAGCACGCCGCATGGCCGGCCGCCATCGTGCTCGTCTGCGACGGCTTCGCGCCTTTGGTCGCCTCGGCGCGCGGCGCGCTCCAGGCGCCGATCGCGGTGCTGGCGCTGCTGGTCGCGGCGGCAAGCGCCATCGTGGTGCTTGGGTTTTCGGCGCTTCTCGCCTTCGACGCGCTGCTGTTCCGACTGATGGCGAGCCATGACAATGAGCGTTCGGGATGCGCCGCGGTCGACGACATGCTGGCGCGGATGCGGCTCAAGCCCGCCTCCTCGTCTCCGCGCCCGCTCGACGACCGCATCGCCGGAACGCGCCGCCTGCTTGCCCGGCAGCGCATCGCCTTCGCGATCTTCATCATCGCGTTCCTGACAGCCGGATTCTGGATGCCGGGATGAACAAGCTGTCGCTCCGGACCTTCACGCTGCTGCAGACGGCGACCTCGGTCAGCCTGTCGGCGCTGGCGCGGGCGGTGACCGGCGTGCGTCCGATCTGGAGCGGCTGCCAGCCATCGGACGGGCAGCGCATCTATTTCGCCAACCACACCAGCCATGGCGACTTCATCCTTTTGTCGGCCTGCCTCAGCGAAAGAGAACGCGCCACCACACATGCGGTCGCCGCCGCCGAATATTGGCGAAAGTCGCGGCTGCGCCGCTTCATTGCCGAGGACATGCTGTCCTCCGTGCTGATCAGCCGGCAATGGACGAGGCCGGACGAGAACCCGATCTCCGTGATGCTTTCCGTCCTCGACCGAGGCCATTCGCTGATCATCTTCCCGGAAGGCACGCGCAACATGAGCGACGAGCTGCTGCCGTTCCGCTCCGGGCTCTACAATCTGTCGATGGCGCGGCCGGAAGTGGAGCTGATCCCGTGCTGGATCGAGAACATGTCGCGCGTGTTGCCCAAGGGCCAGTTCCTGCCGGTGCCGCTGCTTTGCCGCGTCGTCTTCGGTGCGCCGGTGGCGGTGGCGCCGGGCGAGGAACGCCGCGCCTTCCTCGAACGCGCCCGGGCCGAACTTCTGGCGCTCAATCCGCGCCCTGATCGAGACGAATGATGCGCCACGAAATCAGCATCCTGATCATCGGCCTTTTCGTGGTGCTGACCACGGCCAGCGCCACCGCCGCTGTGCTGTCGGCGCGCGCGCCGAAGCCGCTCAGCGCGACGCTCACCAACCTCACCCAGCGCATCAATGCCTGGTGGGTGATGGTGGCGCTGATGACAGTCGCCTTCTTCTTCGGCCGCTACGGCATGACCATCCTGTTCGCGCTGATCTCGTTCGCGGCGCTGCGCGAGTTCGTGACCTTGACGCACAGCCGCCGCAGCGACCATTGGGTTCTGCTCGGCATGTTCGGCATCGTCATTCCGGTCCAATACTGGCTGGTGTGGACGGCCTGGTATGGACTGTTCGTGATCTTCATCCCGGTCTACTGCTTCCTGCTGATGCCGGCGATCACGGCGCTGCATGGCGATACCGAGCGCTTCCTGGAGCGCGTGTCGGCGCAGCAATGGGCGATCATGATTGCGGTCTATTGCGTCAGCCACGTCCCTGCGCTGCTGACGCTGAACGTGCCCGGCTTCGAGGGTCGCAACCTGCTGCTCGTCGCCTTCCTGATCATCGTCGTGCAGGGCAGCGACGTGCTGCAGTACATCTTCGGCAAGCTGTTCGGAAAGCACCGCTTCTCGCCAAAGGTCTCGCCGTCGAAGACTTGGGAGGGGTTGATCGGCGGGCTCGTCGCCTCGAGCCTGCTCGGCGCGCTGCTCGCCTTCATCACGCCGTTCTCGCCATTGCAGGCCTCGGCCGTCGCCTTCGTCGCCTGCACGATGGGGTTTCTCGGCGGGTTGGTCGCTTCCGCCATCAAGCGCGACCAGGGCGTCAAGGATTGGGGGCATCTGATCGAGGGCCATGGCGGCATGCTCGACCGCACCGACAGCCTGGTCTTCGCCGCGCCGATCTTCTTCCACCTGGTGCGCTATTTCTGGACGGTTTGAGCGTCGGCATCGGCGTCTCCCTGCGCAATTCCAAGGCCGCCTCACCCAAACATCGGAAAATTTTCAGAAACCGTTCGGGATTTCCGGAGCCTGAAGCGCCAAGAAGATCGGGCTGGCGAAAAGACAGGCCGCAAAGCCCGATCTCCCTCTCCAGCCAACTGATTTCCCGGTCGCCGCATCCTCCCCCGCGCGGCCGCAACCTTGGTCATGGAGACAACATGATTGCACTTTTTCATAACAGGCCGCTGCGGCGCCGCCTTGTCGCCGGATCGATCGCCGTTCTTGCCTGCGGCGGCGCCATGGTCTGGCACGGCGCCAGAAGCGAGGCCTCGAACGTGAAGCCCGCCGCGGCCGAGACAAAGCTTGTCAAGGCCATCGCAGCCGTCCCCATGCTCAGCGCGGATACCCGTATCGCCATCGGCGAGATACGGCCGAGGCTCGAAAGCGACCTCGGCTTCCGCGTATCGGGCAAGCTGCTCGAACGCGTCGCCGAGATCGGCTCGACGGTGAAGAAGGGCGAGGTGCTCGCCCGCATCGAAGACCAGGACTATCGCAACCGGCTCGCCAGCGCCGAGGCCGATGTCGCGGCGGCACAGGCCGTGCTTGTCGAGGCAAAAGCCGCGGAGGCCCGCATCGGCGCGCTGCTCGGCAAGGGTTTTACCACCCGCGCCAATTATGACGCGACACTGAAGAATCTGCGTTCGGCGCAGGCCAAGCTCAAGTCGGCGAACATCGCCTTCGACATGGCCAAGGACCAGCTCGGCTATACCGAGCTGCATGCGGAATTCGACGGCATCGTCACCGCCACCGGAGCCGAAGCCGGCCAGTCGGTCAATGTCGGACAGATGGTGGCGCGGGTTGCCGATCCGGAGAGCCGCGACGCCGTGTTCTCGATCGCCGAAGCGGTCTTCGCCAACGCACCCGATACCAAGCACCCGCCAAAAGTGACTGTCTCGCTGCTCAGCAATCCGGCGATCACCGCGGTCGGCAGCATCCGCGAGATCGCGCCTATGGCCGACGCCGCGACCCGCACCTTCCAGGTAAAGGTCTCGATCGAGAATGCGCCCAACGAGATGCGCTTCGGCGCAAGTGTTTCCGGCCGCGCCGAGATGGGCGGCGCGCCGGTCATGGTGCTGCCGGGCAGCGCGCTGTTCGACAAGGACGGCAAGCCGGCCGTGTGGGTCGTGTCCGCCTCGTCGGCGGTGGAGCTCAAGCCGGTCACGGTTGCCCGCTACGAGACCGACCGTGTCGTGGTCAGCGGCGGCCTCGCCAAGGGCGATCAGGACCTTTGTCTTGGACATGGTCATTTTTCCTCTCCTTCAACGATACGCACTTTTTCGCGTTCCCGCAGCCGGTTCACGCCGGCGCCGGCCCGACCGGGCTGACGCTCGCTCTCTGGCTGACCAGGCTCGGGGTCCCGGTCCGCATCTTCGACAAGGCCACCGGTCCGGGCGAAACCTCGCGCGCGCTCGCCGTCCAGGCGCGCACGCTGGAGTTCCATCGCCAGATCGGCATCGTCGAGGACATCCTTGCCGAGGGCATCCGGCTGGAACGGCTTACGTTGCATACGCCGGCCGGCGTCGCAGCGCGGCTGCCGCTTTCCGATTTCGGCCGCGGCATCAGCCCCTACTCCTTCGCCTTCGCGCTGCCGCAGGATATCCATGAACGCGTGCTGATCACGCATCTGGAACGCGCCGGCGTCGAGGTCGAGCGCGGTACGGAGCTCGTTGCCTTCCAGGACAAGGGTGACGCGGTCATCGCGACGCTTTCGCGGAACGGCAAGACCGAGACCGTCAGCGCAGCCTATCTTGCCGGTTGCGACGGCGCCCGCAGCACGGTGCGCCATGGGCTGAACATCGGCTTTCCGGGCGGTACCTACGAGCAGGCCTTCTACGTCGCCGACGTGAAGGGCACGGGCAACGTCACCCGCAATGGCATGGACACGACCATCAGCACCTATGGCTTCGCCATCGTGATGCCGGTCCGGCAGTCGGGCTCGCTGCGCCTCATTGGCATCGTGCCGAAGGCGCATGAGGCCGACGAGACGATCAGCTTCGAGGCGATCCGCGCCGATGTCGAGCGCGACACCGGCGTCACGGTCGAGGAGGTCAACTGGTTCTCGACCTATCGCGTCCATCATCGCGTCGCCGAGCGCTTCCGCGCCGGCCGCGTGTTCCTCGTCGGCGATGCCGGACACATCCATAGCCCGGCCGGCGGCCAGGGCATGAACACCGGCATGGGCGATGCTGTGAACCTCGCGTGGAAGCTAGGCGCCGTGGTGCAGGGCCGTGCCGATCCGCGCCTGCTCGACAGCTACGAGCCGGAGCGCATCGCCTTTGCCCACAAGCTGATCGAAAGCACCGACAAGGTGTTCCGCTTCATCACCAACCGCTCGCGACTGGTCGGCCTGTTCCGGCGTTACGTGATGCCGAAGGTCATGAACATCGGGCTCCACACATCGTTCGGGTCGCGCGCATTCTTCGGCGTGATCTCGCAGACGGCGATCGAGTACCGCGCCGGGCCGATCAGCTCGGGCATGGCGGGCAAGGTCAGCGGCGGCGACCGCCTGCCGTATGTCGCCGGCAACGTCATGGGCGCGGGCGGCGACAATTTCGAGCCGCTGCGCTCGCTCGACTGGCAGGTCCATGTCTATGGCGAGGTCAATTGCGATTTTCGGGCGATGCTCGCACCGACAGGAATTGCAGTGTATCTGTTCGCCTGGACAGACGCAGCCGGGAAGGCCGGCCTGCAGCGAGACGCAGCCTATCTGGTGAGGCCGGACGGCCATGTCGCGCTCGCCTCGCCAGTCCAGGAGGCAGCCGCCTTTCAGCGCTATCTCGCGGGCCTCGCCATCAGGCCGAGAACCGCCGAGCGCGCGCCTTACCGTGTGCCGGGCACCATGCACAGCCTGGCCTGAATTGCGACAGTGCCCGCCAAGCGGCGGGCGCTGACCGAACCCAAACCGTCATTTGTTTTGGCCAGCCGGCAGGCGCCGGCGGAGCGCGCTTGCGCGCGCCCTGAAAAGGAACCACATCATGACCAGCTTCAATCTTTCCGAATGGGCGCTTCGGCACCGCAGCTTCATTGTCTACCTGATGATAGCGGCCGCCCTTGCCGGCCTCTACGCCTATGGCAGCCTCGGCCGCGAAGAGGACCCGCCCTTCACCATCAAGACCATGGTGGTGAAGACGATGTGGCCGGGCGCCAGCACCAGCGACACGGTGGAGCAGATCACCGATCGCATCGAGAAGAAGCTCGAAGAGCTGCCGGACCTCGACTACGTCAAGAGCTACACCAAGCCCGGCGAATCCGTCGTCTTCGTCAACCTCAAGGACACGGTGGCCGCCGACCAGGTGCAGCCGCTCTGGTACCAGGTGCGCAAGAAGCTCGACGACATCAAGCCGACGCTGCCGTCCGGCGTGCAGGGCCCGTTCTACAATGACGAGTTCGGCGACACCTATTCGCTGATCTACGCGCTCACCTCCGACAGCCTCAGCCATCGCGAGTTGAAGGATCTCGGCACCAGCCTGCGCGCCGGGCTGCTGACGGTGAAGGACGTCGCCAAGGTCGACCTCATCGGCCAGCAGGACGAGAAGATCTATCTCGAATTCTCGACC
>NZ_RZST01000337.1:0-6226 GCF_003997575.1 Mesorhizobium sp. M1A.F.Ca.IN.022.07.1.1 | reverse complement strand
CAGCGGCAGTGCTCGAGAAGCTCATGACCGTGACCGTCCACAGCCTGTCGGCCCCGGTCCGTAGGAAGGCGTTCCAGCTGGCATGCAAAATGGCCGCGGACAGCGCGAGCCCAACGACCGTCGCGTTCATTGGGGGACCTGCGCGCCGGCGAGGATGGCGGAAGCCGCCTTGCGCGCATTGGCGATGGCGGCATCAGCCTCCCCCATCTGGGCCAGCAGCGTCGCGCCCTCGATCAGCATCAGCAGCGCCGTGGCGACGCCCTCGGCCCGCTCCGGCGGCATCTCTTCTTCCAGGATGGCGCGCAGGCGCGCCCGCAAACCGTTCTTCTGGCGGCTGGCTGCCTTGAACACCGGATGATCGGGATCGCCGAACTCGGCGAGCGCGTGCGCGAACAGGCAGCCGTGGAAGTCCGGATCGCGAAACCAGCGTTCGTGCCAGTCCAGTATCGTTAAGATCTTCGCTTCCGCCGTTTCCGCCGTCGCGGCCAGCCGGTCGAGCTGGCGTTCGAAACGCGCCGCGCGGTGCTCGAGCACCGCGACGATTAGCTCGTCCTTCGCCGGGAAGTGGCGGTACATCGTCATCTTGGCGATGTTGGCCTCGGCAATAATTCGGTCGATGCCGGTGGCGTGGAAGCCGTCGCGCTTGAACAGCGAATACGCGGTGTCGACGACATGCTGGCGTTTGGCGGAGGGCGATGAGGGCATTTATGCTGCCGCGTGATGAGACAGGTCTGTCTCTTTTTAGGCAACGGTTCGACAGTTGTCAATTGGCGGCCGATTAGCCGATTTGCTTCCGGCGATAGCCGGCAAGCTCACAATATTCGCGATCGGACTGATGCGGTCGGCGGGCCGCACTGAGTGTCCTGCGGCCTGAAGGCCGCAGGCCGGGGAATGGATCGGCGGCTTCTTACCGAAGCACGCGGCAGCGGCCGTTATAAACCATCCAGCGGTCGAAGCCGGAGACGCAGAACTCGACATTGTCGCCGATCGAGGCGAAGCCCTGGCCTTCCTCGATCAGGTAGAAGATCGAGCGGTCGCGGCCGTCCGACAGGCTGACGGTGGCGCGGCAATAGTGCCGGCCGATCGGCCATCTCTCGCTCGACGGCAGATAACGATGCAGGCGGATGTTATGGAAATCGGTGATCGCGACATCCGGCAGGTGCGGCACATGATGAACCTGATAGCTGAAGCGATCGGTGATCTTGCTCAGCACCCAGGCCTCGGCGCAGACGCTGCCGTCATCCTCGGTTAAAACGGCAACGTCGGCGGCCTGCGCTGCCTGGGTGAAACCAAGCGACGTGCCAAGCGGCGTCAGAAGCGAAATCAGCGCGGCAAGGGCGGAACGGGCGAAGCGAGTCATGACAGCCTCTCAAGGTCGGTTGCGCGCACTGTGCGGATTCGCTTGGCGGCGGTCAAGCGGTTGTGAAGACAATGGTTTCCCAAATCATCGTTCCAGATGCGGTCCGGCTGTCAGACGGTTCCCGCCACCAGCAGTCCGCCGACGACGGCCAGGTTGATCAGCAAGGCGTTGCGCAGCACCTGCCGCTCCGGCTCTTCGGACTCCCAGAAGCGCAGCAGCGCGACGTTCGTCGACAGCGTGAACAGGACAAGCGCGCCGGCGGCGAAAGGCACGGCACGGCCGAGCGCAAGCATCAGGCCGGCGACGACTTCGAGGGCTGAGCCGGCTGCCAGCATGACAGCGGGAGCCGGAAACTTCCGGCTCGCCAGATAGTCGCACATAGCCTTGAATTTCAGGAAGTGCTCGATGCCGGCGAAGACGAACACGCCGCCGATGAGAAGCGCGCCTATCGCCTGAATGGTATCGATCGACATGTCGACCTCCTGCAGGCTTCCGGGTCAATCCTTCGGGATGAAAGCGGGGTTGTAGACGACTTCCCAGAGATGATCGTCGGGATCCTGGAAATAGCCGGCATAGCCGCCCCAGAAGGTCTTTTGCGCCGGCTTGGCGACGCGCGCGCCGGCCTTGACGGCCTCGGCCATGGTCGCGTCGACCTCGGCCTCGCTCGCCACGTTGTGGCCGATGGTGAACTCGGTCGGGCTGCGGCCGCTCTGCGGCACGGTGGCGTCGAGGGCGATGTTCGCGCGCTCGAAGATCGCGAATTTCAAGCCGCCGGCAAGCTCGAAGAAGGCGACGGCGCCATGCTCGAACTCGCGGCCGATGATGCCTTCGGTCGGCAGGCCCAGGCCGTCGCGGTAGAATTTGAGCGACGCCTCCAGATCGTCGACGCCAAGGGTGAAGACGGTGATGCGAGCTTTCATTTCTCTCACTCCCTTCTATATTCGTCACCACATCCGCGACCGGATGCGGCGCAGTGAAGGCGCTGGACGCGCCAAGAGGCTGCATCTGTTTTGCCACGGCGGACGCGACCCGCATTGAAGATTTCGGCCAAAATGGCCGAAGCGGATCCGCCAGAGGACGCCGAAGCAGATCGGAGAAGATATGGAAGCGGTCCTGGCGCAGACCACCGGCTTCTTTCGGGAACGGCCCGTCCCGCGAGGCCTGGCCGGCGCCTTCTCCGTCGTCTGGGTGCATCGCATGGCGAAGCAGGACGTCCCGCCAATCGTCGTCACGCCGGACGCGACCATCGATCTGCAATGGATCGAAGGTCGCTTCCGCGTGGCCGGACCGGACAAGGAGCCGCAGATCGAGCGCCTTCCCCCCGGGTCGGTGATCATCGGCTTCCGTTTCCGGCCGGGCGCGGCCGCCGGGTGGCTCGGCCTGCCGGCCGGCGAAATCGTCGGCGGGCGGCTGAGCCTCCAGGACTTATGGGGTACGCGTGCCCGCGAACTGTCGGATCGCGTCAAGGCCGCGCCCGACCTCGCCGGCATGGTGCGGCAGTTGGAAAATGAAGTCGGCGCGCATACAGAGGGGCGCGATGCGCTCGATGCGCTGATGGGCAGGGCCTTCGACCTCATTGATGAAGGCCTGTCGCCGGAGATGCCGCTGGTTCCCTGTCTGCTCAACCGCCTCAACATGAGCGAGCGGACGCTGCGCCGGCGTTTCGAGGACGCTTTCGGCTATGGTCCGAAGACGCTCGACCGCATCCTGCGCTTCCACCGCTTCCGGCGCCTGCAGCGACGGCATAGCGATGCCTCGACCGCGCTGCTCGCCATCGAGGCCGGCTACGCCGACCAGGCGCATCTGATCCGCGAAACCCGGCGGCTGACCGGCGTGACACCCTCGGCGCTGGCGTAGGTCAGTCTTCGGCTGGTCCCGGTCTCACTCACCGGCCAGCCATTCGATCGTCCAGCGCGACGGCTGTTCGACGGCAAGCACTCCATGCAAGGCCGGCAGCATCAGCCGCAATTCGGCCTCCAGCGTGAAGGGCGGGTTCACCACCACAAGGCCACTGCCGTCGAGGCTCGGTTCGCTCGAGGCAGGCCGGATCTCGAAGCCGATGTCGAGCAGTTTTGGAATGCCTGTCTCCTTCAGCGCGGCGCGGAAGGCGGCGACCGCCTTGCGATCCTTGATCGGATACCAGAGCGCGTAGATGCCGCCCGGCCAGCGCCGGTGCGCTCGGCGCAGGTTCTCGACGAGACGCTGGAACTCGCCCTCCTCCTCGAAGGGCGGATCGACAAGCACGAGCCCGCGCTTTTCCTTCGGCGGCAGATGCGCGCCGAGCGCCAACCAGCCGTCGAGCTCGATCACCCTGGTCTGGATGTCGCCGGCGAAGACGGCTTTGAGCCGCGCAGCGTCCTCGGAATGCAACTCGATCGCCGTAAGCCGATCCTGCTTGCGCAGGAGATGGCGCACGATCAGCGGTGAGCCGGGATAGCGGCGCAGACCGCCGTCGGGATTTTCCAAGCGCACCGCTTCCAGATAGGGCTGAAGCAGCGCCGCCGTCCGAGGCTCGAGCGCGGCCTCGGACACCCGGCCGATGCCGCCCTGCCATTCACCCGTCTTGCCG
Source organism: Mesorhizobium sp. M1A.F.Ca.IN.022.07.1.1 (assembly GCF_003997575.1). Taxonomy (NCBI): domain Bacteria; kingdom Pseudomonadati; phylum Pseudomonadota; class Alphaproteobacteria; order Hyphomicrobiales; family Phyllobacteriaceae; genus Mesorhizobium; species Mesorhizobium sp. M1A.F.Ca.IN.022.07.1.1. Next base: position 2,297 of record NZ_RZST01000337.1, on the reverse strand, counting down.
GCCTCCACCGACGCGAGATCGTAGCGGCCGATGCCGGCGTGAGTGTCGATAGCGCGAAAGGCCTTGTCCTTCTGCTTCAGATACTCGACCAGCCGGCTGAGCACCGCGTGCTTGACGACATCGGCGAAATTGCCGGCGTGGTAGGCGTGGCGATAATTCATGCCGCCTTCACCTTTGCGAACCGCCGCGGCCCCAGCGCGGCGGCGGGGGCTGCGAGTTGGGATTCTGCGGCGGCTTGTTGCCGCGCCCAAAGACCAGCGAAAGCACCAGTCCAGCCAAGCCGACTCCCATCAGCGTGTAACCGGCCGGCTGCGCGCGTTCGTCGACCGAGCCGGTGCCCGCACGCAAGATCAGGTCGACGGCGCGCATGTCGATCCCGTCCGCATCGCCCGGACCGACAGTGAAGACGTAAGCGCCCGGCGTGACCGTCTCTATCACACCGGCCTCGTCGCGAAAGATCTTGTCGGGCAGCTGCGGGCTCACCTGGCGTGGATTGTCGGTGTGGTTGAAGGAGAGCGTCGAGGCGAGCGCCGTGCGGCCGCCGCTTGCCGCGGTCAGCGTCAGCACCGTGTGCTGCTGCGAGGCGACGCGCTCGGCACGCGCGGTGAGGTCGACCAGCACGCGAACAGGCGCGTCGCGCGCAGCGAGCCGTACGGTCGCCGGCCGGAAGCGGCCGCCCTCGTAGACGCGCCAGGTGCCGATCGCATGGCCGGAGAAATTGCTCACCGCCCAGGGATAAAAGACCCCGATGGCAGCGCCGGCGATGAGGACAAGAACCGAGAGGAAGCGCATTGAAAGCCCTGGTTAGAGTTTCTTGCGGGCGCGATCGCCACTTTTGGCGGCCTCGTCCCGGGCAGCGTCGCGAATCCGCTCCATCTCGTCCAGAAACATCTCCAGGCCAAGCTCGAAAGTCTTGTCGAAACCGCTTGTGCCAAAATAAGCCGCGGCCGCCACGACACTGGGATAGTCGCGCTGCAATTCTTCGTCGCTGACCGTGGTGACCGCCGACGGCCCCTTGGCGTAGCCGGCGGTCTCGTCGAGGATCGCGCCCATCAGATAATAACCGGCGGCGCGGAACAGACGGGCGCTGAGCTCAGGTCCGAAGCCGCCATCCTCGAACAGGCCGATGATGGCGTTCAACTTGGCGAGGCAGGGCGGCGAGTTCATGCGATAGACGACGATGAACGGCGCGAAGGCCGGATGCTCCGTCGCCACACGCCGGAATTCCTGCATACCGATGCGCGCCCGCTCACGCCAAGGAAGGCTGTCATCGGGGATCACGAGCCCGCTCATCTGGCGATCGACCAGCGCCTCGTAGAGATGCGCCTGCGAGGGAAAGTGATGGTAGATGCTCATCGCCTCGCAGCCGAGCCTGACGGCGAGCTTGCGCATCGAGAAGCCGGAGAGCCCTTCCCGCTCGATTACCTCAAAGGCCGCGTCCTCGATCATCTCGCGGGACAATTTTCCGCGGGTTCGGATTTTCTTGCTCGGTGAGTCCATGGCGCCGCTTGACAACTTACACTGTAAGGTTCATGTTCCAAATCACCTTACACCGTAAGGCTAACAAAAACCAGAGGAGAACACCATGCCTGTCATTCGCATCATCTCAAGCGCGCACTCCTGCCTTCGCTCCGCCTCGCTGCTCGCCGCTATCGCGTTCACCGCGGCCTTGACCATGCCTGCCGGCGCCGACGACTACGACGCCGCCATCAAGGACATCCAGTCGGCCATTGGGGGCGTGCCCGGCTTCATGAAGCAGTTCCCGAAAGCCGGTCTGCCCGGCGCGTGGGCAGAGGTCAAGGCAATCGAGATCAGCGACAAGACAGCGCTGCCGCCGAAGGTGAAGTCGCTGATCTCGCTGGCGGTCGCGGCGCAAATCCCCTGCAATTATTGTGTTTGGTCGGACACCGAGAACGCCAAACGCGCCGGCGCCACCGACGAGGAGATCCAGGAGGCAGTCGCCTTGGCCGCCTTGACCCGCCACTGGAGCACCATCTTCAACGGCATGCAGGTCGACTTCGCCCAGTTCAAGAAGGAGATGGGCGGAGAATAGGGAGAGGCTATGAGGAGTAGAAACAGGAATGCACGGCGTCCAGTTGTCCAACCTGCGCTGCTCCTTGTGCTCCCCTTTTTGGTGCACCTCAGAGTGGTGGCGATGCCGGGAGGCCATCTCGGCGTGCCGGACAGCACGGCTGCGGAGCCGTCGTCACCACGGCCGCCTAGCCCCGATCAATTCGGAAAGCGCGTTTCGCAGACAGGGCCTGCGGGCTCGCCATATCTACCTGTTGGCGAGCTAA
>NZ_RZST01000336.1:0-6245 GCF_003997575.1 Mesorhizobium sp. M1A.F.Ca.IN.022.07.1.1 | reverse complement strand
CCTTCAGCCCACGCCCACATAGCGCCGACCCCTCCGCGGTTCGGCGCTATGTGGGCGTGGGCTGAAGGTCACTGCGAAGCAGCGGGAGCTGGCGCCGAGCCCCACCCGGACCTGGCCCGACCTCCCCACAAGGGGAGGTAAAGCTCTGCACCGCTTCACCTAAAAAACAAAAACCCCGCGATCAAAAACGTCGGGATCAGCACCAGGCCGGACCACGCCATGTAGCCGAAGAAGCCCGGCACCTTGAAGCCGCGATGTCTGGCGATAGCAAAGACCATGAAGTTCGGCGCATTGCCGATATAAGTGTTGGCGCCCATGAACACGGCGCCGGCCGAGATCGCGGCGAGCGTGGAGGCCGCCTCCGTCATCAGGTGCCTGGCGTCGCCGCCGGCAAGCTCGAAGAACACCAGATAGGTCGGCGCGTTGTCGAGGAAGGACGACAGCGCTCCGGTCAGCCAGAAATAGGCGAGATCGTCGGGCTGGCCGTCCGCCGAGGTGACCAGCGAAACCAGCGGCGCCAGCGCCCCATCGTGCCCGGCTCTCAGGATGGCGATAACCGGCACGATGCAGATGAAGATGCCGGCAAACAGTTTCGCCACCTCGGCGATGGGCCCCCAACTGAAGCCGTTCGCTTCCCTGTGGTTTTTGTACGAGACTTTGAGCGACAGAAAGGCCAGCGCCAGGATGATCGCGTCGCGTACCAGGTTCTGCAGCTCCAGGCCGATGCCGAGGATCGGGATGCTGATGCCCGGCTTCCAGCTGGCGGAAAGCAGGATCGCACCGATCACGCCGGCCAGCAGCGGCAGGTTGGCGAGGCCGCGCAGGCGCACCTTCGTGTCCGGTGTCGGGTCCTTGATCTTCGGCAAGCCGCCCTCGCGGCGATGCAGCACGATGTCGAGCGCCAGGAAGATGATCAGCACCAGCCCGCCGGTGAACAGCGTCTCGCGCCAGAGGTTCGCGGTCGTCCAGAAGAAGTCGACCCCGCGCAGGAAGCCGACGAAGAGTGGCGGGTCGCCGAGCGGGGTCAGCGAGCCGCCGATGTTCGAAACCAGGAAGATGAAGAAGATCACCACATGCGCGTTGAACGGGCGGTTGTCGTTGGCGCGCAGCATCGGCCGGATCAGGATCATCGAGGCGCCCGTCGTGCCGATGACCGAGGCGAGGATCGCGCCGATCAGCAGCAAGCCTGAATTGACCAGCGGCGTGCCGTGAATGTTGCCGGCGACCAGGATGCCGCCGGAAATGGTGAACAGCGCGAACAAAAGGATGATGAAGGACAGATATTCGGTGAGCAGCGTGTGCAGCACCGCCTCGCTTGCCGCCGGCATGCCGAAAGCGATCGCCAGCGGAACCACGGCAAGTGCCGCCCACGCGGCGGCGATCTTGCCGTAATGATGCTCCCAGACATGATGGAACAGCAGCGGCCCGGTCGCGATCGACAGCAACAGGCCGGCAAAGGGCAGCGCCCACCAGAGCGACATCGCCGCGCCGGGCAGCTCATGCGCCTCGGCTGCGAAAACCGCTTGTGGAAAGGCGAGAAGGAGTGCGGCCGTCATGGTTGCCGCCAACACCTTCGCCAATGTCGCAAAGCCCCCTCGATGCCTCACGGCGCGGTCAGTCCGAAAGGTGATCTTCGAGCACCACCCCGGCCTCGCGCATCCGTTTCAGCATCGTGCCGACCGAGCCGTTGAGATCGATGCCGCGGCAGGCATCCAGCCGCACCGTCGTCTTGAAACCTTGCTTGGCGGCATCGAGTGCCGAGAAGGCGACGCAGAAATCGGTGGCCAGGCCGACCAAGGTGATGGTGTCGATGCCGCGCTCCTTGAGATAGCCGGCAAGGCCGGTTGGGGTCGTGTGGTCGTTCTCGAAGAAAGCCGAATACGAGTCGATCGCGGTGCGGAAACCCTTGCGGATGACCAGTTCCGCTTTGGTCCAGGCGAGCCCGGAATGGAAATCGGACCCAAGGCTGCCCTGGATGCAGTGATCCGGCCAAAGCGTCTGCGGCCCGTAGGGCATCTCGATCGCTTCGAAGGGCTGCTTGCCTGGATGGCTGGAAGCGAAGCTCGAATGGCCGGCCGGATGCCAGTCCTGCGTCAGGATCACGTGATCGGTCCGCCGGATCAGGTCGTTGACCAGCGGCACGATCTCGTCGCCGCCGGCCACGGCCAACGCGCCGCCGGGGCAAAAGTCGTTCTGCAGGTCGATGACGATGAGCGCTTCGTCGGCCATGCGGCCTCCCTTCTTTCTCGGCTTGGGCTCCAGTTGACGCGACCGGACACGGAACCTTGACCAGATGGCCGGCTGCGTCAACCTCCACAGGCATAACAAAGCCGTGGCCGACCACTTCGCTTTGACAATCGCGGCGAAGTTGATATCATTTGCATACGAATGAATTTGCCCGGCTGGACGGCGGCAGATTCCCTCGGAAAGGCCCCTTTCTGGGAAGGCAAAGCGTGATCCGTTACGCGAAACCCACCACGGTCGACGAGGCGCTCGCTCTGCTTGGCGAGGACCGCTGGCGCATTCTGGCCGGCGGCACCGATTTCTATCCGGCGCAGGGCGCGAAACCTTTCCGCGACAACATTCTCGACATCAATGGTCTCGCCGCGCTGCGCGGCATCGCCGAGACGGACGACTATTGGCGGATCGGCGCCCGCACCACCTGGACCGACGTTGTGCGCCACAACCTGCCCAGGGCGTTCGATGCGCTGAAGGCGGCCGCGTGCGAAGTCGGCTCGGTCCAGATCCAGAACGTCGCGTCGGTCGCCGGTAATCTCTGCAACGCTTCGCCCGCCGCCGACGGCGTGCCGGCGCTGCAGGTGGTCGATGCCGAAGTCGAATTGCGGTCGGCGAAAGCCACGCGTTACCTGCCGCTTGGCGGGTTCATTCTCGGCAATCGCCGCACGGCGCTGCAGCCAGACGAGATGGTTACCGCCATTCGTGTGCCGAAACGTTCGGCTGTCGGCTCGTCCGCCTTCGTCAAGCTTGGCGCGCGGCGCTATCTCGTGATCTCGATCGCCATGGCGGCGGCGCGTCTCGTGATCGAAGATGGCGTGGTCGCCGATGCTGCTATCGCTGTCGGCGCCTGCTCCGCCGTCGCCCGTCGTCTTGCCGGCGTCGAGGCGGCCCTGCGCGGCCAGCCGGTTACCGCCGCGCTCGCCGATGCGGTGCTGTCCGCGCCGACCGACGAACTGTCGCCAATCGCCGATGTGCGCGGCAGCGCCGAATACCGGGAGCATGCGGCGCGCGAGATCGTTGTCCGAGCGGTGTGCGCTGCGACCAGCCTTGGCGAAGGCAAGGTGGCCGCATGACAATGGAGCGCACCGACATTGCCTTCGAGGTCAACGACGCGGCTGTCAGCGTGTCGGTGCCGCCGGTGCGGCGGCTCTCGCAGGTTCTGCGCGACGAGTTGCGGCTGACCGGCACCAAGGTCGGCTGCGACGCCGGCGATTGCGGCGCCTGCACCGTGCTGGTCGACGGCAATCCCGTCTGCGCCTGCCTTGTGCCGGCGGCCTCGGTCTCCGGCGCGGCCGTCACGACGGTCGAGGGCCTCGCCAACGGCAGGCTGTCGGCCTTGCAGGCGTCCTTCCTCGAACACGGCGCCGCGCAATGCGGCATCTGCACGCCGGGCCTGCTGGTGGCGGCTACCGCGCTGCTGGAGCGCAACCCAACGCCGAGTGAGGCCGAGACGCAGGATGCGCTGGGCGGCGTGCTCTGCCGCTGCACGGGGTACCGGAAAATCGTCGCGGCGGTGATGCATGCCTCGCAGCATATGGACGGTTTCGACCGTCGCCTGCCGGAGGTCGGCCGCGCCGTCGGCGCCTCGCCGATCCGGCTCGACGGCGTGCCGAAGGTTACCGGCGACGAAAAATTCGGCGGCGATTCCTTTCCGCACGACGCGCTGTCGGTGCTGGTCGTCCGCTCGCCCTACTATCATGCCGGTTTCAGCTTCGGGGATCTCGACGCCTGGGCCAACGCGCTTCCCGGCATTGCCGGCGTCTTCACCGCCGCCGACATTCCGGGCAGGAACTGCTTCGGGGTCATCGGCCCCTTTGCCGATCAGCCGGCCCTTGCCGAAGGTTTCGCCCGGCTGCGCGGCGAGGCGGTCGCGCTGGTGGCGGGCGAGCGCGAAGCCATCCTCGACCTCGACCTGACGGATTTTCCGATCGCCTGGACGGAGCTGCCGCATGTGCTGCAGCCCCGTGAGGCGAAAGCCGACGGCGCGGCGCTGATCCACCGGCATCGCCCGGCGAACCTGCTCACCTCCGGCTATGTCGAGCGTGGCGATCCCGACGGTGCCCTTGCCGCCGCTGCTGTCACCGTCTCCGGCGCCATCGAGACTTTCTTCGTCGAGCATGCCTATATCGAGCCGGAGGCGGGCTTCGCTTACATGGATGGCGACACGCTCGTCATCGTCGCCTGCACGCAGGCGCCTTACATGGATCGCGACGACACGGCCAAGGTGCTCGGCCTCCCGGTCGAAAAGGTGCGCATCGTGCCGACCGCTACCGGCGGCGGCTTCGGCTCGAAGCTCGATGTCTCGCTGCAGCCTCTGATCGGCCTTGTGGCGATGAAGACCGGCAGGCCGGCGGCACTCGCCTACACGCGCAACGAATCCATGATGTCGACCACCAAGCGCCATCCGGCCGAGATGGAGGCGACCATCGGTGCGGATTCCGAGGGCCGCGTCACCGGCATGATCTTTGAGGGCGACTTCAACACTGGCGCCTATGCAAGCTGGGGCCCGACGGTCGCCAACCGCGTGCCGGTGCACGCCTCCGGCCCCTATCTGACGCCGCACTACCGGGCGACGGGCAGGGCCATCCACACCAACGGCCCGATCGCCGGCGCCTTCCGCGGCTTCGGCGTGCCGCAAGCGACCATCATGCAGGAAACCCTCTACGACGAGCTCGCCGGCAAGCTTGGCATGGATCGGCTCGATTTCCGGTTGAAGAACTGCCTTCGGAACGGGTGCGAAACGGTCACTGGCCAGCGCCTGGAATCGGGCGTGGGCATCGGTGAATGCCTGGAGTTGCTTCAACCGCATTGGGCGCGCGCGCTTGGCGAGGCGGAAGCCTTCAACGCCGTCAACACCGCAAGCAAGCGCGGCGTCGGTGTCGCCTCTTGCTGGTATGGCTGCGGCAACACTTCGCTGCCCAATCCTTCGACGATCAAGGTCGGCATCTCTGCCTCCGGAGATGTCGTGCTCCACCAGGGCGCCGTCGACATCGGCCAAGGCTCGAACACGGTAATCACCCAGATCTGTGCCGATGCGCTCGGCCTGCCGCTGGACAAGTTCAGGCTGAAGAGCGCCGACACCGCCATCACGCCCGACGCCGGTAAGACATCCGCCTCGCGCCAGACTTTTGTCACCGGCAAGGCGGCGGAGAAGGCGGGCCGCGCGCTGCGCGAAAAGATCCTGCGTTTCGCCAATGTGTCCGATCAAGCAACGATCGCGCTCGACGGCGCAAGCATCTCCATCCGCGAGGGGGATGCGACGCGACGCATCGATCTGCGTACACTGAAGATCGATGCCGATGGCTTGGTGTTCGTCGCGGAAGAGACCTACGATCCGCCCACGCTGCCGCTCGACGCCAAGGGCCAGGGCAAGCCCTACGCCGTCTATGGTTATGGCGCCCAGATCGCCGAGCTTGAGGTCGATCTCAAGCTGGGCACGGTGAAGCTGCTCAAGATCACCGCCGCGCATGATGTCGGCAAGGCCATCAACCCGGTACTGGTCGAGGGGCAGATCGAGGGCGGCATCGCGCAAGGCATCGGCATGGCGCTGATGGAGGAATATATCCCCGGCCGCACCGAGAACCTGCACGACTACCTCATCCCGACCATCGGCGACGTGCCGCCGGTCGAGCACATATTGGTGGAAGTTCCGGACCCGGAAGGACCTTTCGGCGCCAAGGGTTTGGGGGAACATGTGCTGATCCCGACCGCGCCGGCGATCCTCAACGCCATCCGACATGCCACCGGCGTGCTGGTCACCAAAGTGCCGGCGACGCCGAGCCGCATCCTGGCGGCGATCCGCGAAAAGGAGGCGCGCCGATGAGCGAGCTTGCCGAACGTTTCGAAGCCCACGATCCCGGTGAGAAGCAGGTGGCGGAGAAGATCCGCTGCGATGCCTGTCCGGTGATGTGCTACATCGCCGACGGCCGCACCGGCGCCTGCGACCGCTACGGCAATGTCGGCGGGCGCATCGTGCGCATGGATCCCCTGACCATCCTCGACCACGC